>JASIBJ010000315.1 GCA_030045215.1 Streptosporangiaceae bacterium
AGCGCCCGGATCACCGGGTCAGCCGACGCAGGCGGGACCGAGCAACTGCTTGAGGTCGGCCAGCAGCGAAGGCGAGGGCTTGACCCGGAGCTTGTCGTCCAGCTTGAGCACTCGCGTACGGCTGCCGGTCAGCAGGCGCAAATGCACCTCGGTCGGTCCGGGGTGGGTGCGTAGCACCTCCTTGAGCCGCTCCACTACCGGCGGCACGCACCTGGCCTCAAGAACTGACACCACGAAAGGGCCCGTGTCGCCCGCGCTGATGTCCGGGACGCTGACGTCCATCGCGACCAGCTTGGGTACCTCCTCGCGCCGATCCAGCCTGCCCTTCACGATCACGATGGCGTCATCGATGACCTGGCTCATGCACTGGGCATAGGTGGTCGGGAAGAACAGCACCTCGACTGCGCCCTCCAGGTCCTCGAGCGTGGCCGCGGCCCAGGTACCGCCCTGCCTGGTTACCTTGCGCTGCACCCCGGACAGGATGCCTCCGACGGTCACGACCTGGCTGTCGGCGCGATCACCCCGGCCCACGCCAGGGTCGTCCTCGGCCGACCCGATCAGCTGCGCGAGCGAGCAGTCCGTGGCCGCGGCCAGCACGTGCTCGATGCCGAGCAGCGGATGATCGGACACGTAAAGCCCGAGCATCTCCCGCTCAAACGCCAGCAGGGTGGACTTCTCCCACTCGCCGTCAGGGATCGGCACGTCGAAGGTCACGTCGGCCTCGGTGTCGTCGCCGAACAGCGAGTCCTGGCCGATAGCCTCGTTCCGCTTGACGTCGATAATGGCGTCGACGGCCTGCTCATGGATGAGCATCAGGCCGCGTCGCGGGTGGCCGAACGAGTCGAAGGCGCCGGCTTTGACCAGCGACTCGATGACCCGCTTGTTGCAGACATTGACCGGAACCTTGCGGAGGAAGTCGGAGAAGCTGGTAAACGCGCCCTTGGCGGTGCGCGCGGCGACGATCGACTCGACCACGGCAGTGCCGACGTTGCGCACCGCGGCCATGCCGAACCGGATATCGGAGCCCACGGCGGTAAAGATCGCGTTCGACGCGTTCACGTCGGGCGGCAGCACCTTGATGCCCATCCGGCGGCACTCGTTCAGGTACAGCGCTGACTTGTCCTTGTCGCCGGCCACCGACGTCAGCAGCCCGGCCATGTACTCGGCCGGGTAGTGGGCCTTCAGGTACGCGGTCCAGTAGGCGACCAGCGCGTAGCCGGCCGCGTGCGCCTTGTTGAAGGCGTAGCCGGAGAACGGGACCATCACGTCCCAGATCGTCTTGATCGCCGCGTCGGAGTACCCGTTGGCCTTCATCCCGGCCGCGAACGGCTCGTACTCGGCGTCCAGGACTTCCTTCTTCTTCTTGCCCATCGCCCGGCGCAGCAGGTCGGCCTTGCCCGGCGAGTAGCCGGCCAGCCGCTGCGCGGCGAACATCACGTCCTCCTGGTACACCAGCAGGCCATAGCTTTCTCCGAGGATGTCCTCGAGGGCTTCGGCCAGCTCGGGATGGATTGGCGTGACCGGGGCGCGGCCAGTCTTGCGGTCGGCGTAGACCGGTGCGCTGGCCATCGGGCCCGGCCGGTACAGGGCGTTCACCGCGGAGATGTCCCCGAACTTGTCCGCGCGCATGGCCCGCAGCAGGGCGCGCATCGGGCCGCCTTCCATCTGGAACACCCCGAGGGTGTCGCCCCGCGCGAAAAGCTCGTAGGTCGGCTTGTCGTCGAGCGGGAGGTGATCGAGGTCGATCTCGACGCCGCGGTTGGCCTTGATCCCGGCCAGCGCGTCTTCCAGGATCGTGAGGTTCCTGAGCCCGAGGAAGTCCATCTTGAGCAGGCCGATGTCCTCGCACGCCGGGTAGTCGAACTGGGTGATGATCGCGCCGTCGGCCTCCCGCCGCCAGACCGGGATGTGATCGAGCAGCGGCTCGCTGCTCATGATGACGCCTGCGGCGTGGACGCCCGGCTGGCGGATCAACCCCTCCAGCCCGCGGGCCAGGTCGATCACCTGCCGGACCTCGGGCTCGGACTCATACATCGCTCGTACCTCGCCCGCCTCGCCGTAGCGCGGGTGCTCGGTGTCGAAGATGACCGACAGCGAGATGTCCTTGCCCAGCACCGCGGGCGGGAACGCCTTGGTGATCCGGTCGCCGAGCGCGTACGGGAAGCCAAGGACCCGGCTCGCGTCTTTGACGGCGGCCTTGGCCTTGATCGTGCCGTAGGTGATGATCTGGGCCACCCGGTCGTCCCCGTACTTCCCGGTTACGTACCGGATGACGTCGCCCCGGCGGCGCTCATCGAAGTCGATGTCGATGTCGGGCATCGACACCCGCTCGGGGTTCAGGAAACGCTCGAACACCAGGCCGTGCACGATCGGGTCCAGGTCGGTGATGCCAAGCGCGTACGACACGATTGAGCCGCCCGCAGAACCACGGCACGGGCCCACCCGGATGCCGTTGCGCTTGGCCCACATGATGAAGTCGGCCACGACCAGGAAGTAGCCGCAGAACCCCATCGTCTCGATGACGCCCATCTCGTACTCGGCCTGCTGGCGACGCTGGTCGTCGTAGCCGTCCGGGTAGCGCCAGTCCATTCCGCGCCAGACTTCCTTGCGCATCCAGCTGACCTCGGTCTCGCCGTC
>JASIBJ010000316.1 GCA_030045215.1 Streptosporangiaceae bacterium
GTCCTGCATGCCGCGCCGCCACCCTGGACTGGGAGGAGGGCGTACGGAGGATGGTGGGCGAGTACCGCGCCGCAATGGCCGAGCACGTGGCCGAGCCGGCCTGGAAGTGCCTGGTCTCCCGGCTCAGCAAGGCGTCGCCGGAGTTCGCGGAGTTGTGGGAGCGGCACGAGGTGGCCAACCCGGAGAATCTCACCAAGCGCTACCTGCACCCGGAGGTCGGCCTGCTCCGGCTGAACTACACCCACCTCTGGCTCGGCCAGCGGCTCGGCACCCGGATGACGACCTATACCCCGGCCGACGACGAGACGCGCGAGCGGCTGCTCACGCTGCGGCGCCGGTTCGCGCAGTCGGCGGCCTGATTCCGCGGGCCAGGTAAGCGGGCCGGCAGGCACAATCCCGACCGGACCCGGACATGATCCGGCTGGCATACTCGCAGCCAGGATGCGCACCGGGAACACCGCCGCGCAGGCGAGAGGATGCCGATGGGATCGCAATCGCTATCTCGCTGGGGACTGACGCTACCGCTGAGCACCGTGCCGCTGGCCGGCCAGCGGGACCTGGTGGCCGCGCTGCCGGATCTCGGTTACACCGACGCCTGGTCGGCCGAGCTGAACGGAGTCGACGCCTTCACTCCGCTGACGCTCGCCTCGCAGTGGGCACCGCAGTTGCGGCTCGGCACCGCGATCGTCGGCATCTACACGAGGGCCCCGGTCGCGCTGGCCGTCTCGGCCGGCGCGCTGGCCGCGCTCGCGCCCGGCCGGTTCGTGATGGGCATCGGCACCTCCTCCAGGGTCGCGGTCGAGCAGTGGAACGGCATCCCGTTCGAGAAGCCCTACCAGCGGTCCCGTGACATGCTGAGGTTCCTGCGCGAGGCGCTGACCGGGAACAAGATCAGCCACGAGTACGAGACGTTCTCGGTCGACGGGTTCCGGCTCGACCCGGCGCCTGAGGTCCCGCCGGCCCTCGCGCTCGCCGCGCTGCGGCCCGGCATGGTGCGGCTGGCCGCGGCGGAGGCCGGGATCGCGATCACCAACTGGCTCGCGCCCTCCGACGTCCAGAAGGTACGCGGCGTTGCCGGGCCCGGCTGCGAGCTTGTCGCCCGCATCTTCGTCTGCCCCACCGAGGACACCGCCACGGCCCGGTACATCGGCAGGCGCGTGATCGCCGCATACCTGACGGTGCCCGTGTACGCGGCCTTCCACGAATGGCTCGGGCGGGGTGAGGTCATTGCGCCGATGCTCGCCGCCTGGAACTCAGGCGACCGGAAGGCCGCGCTCGAGGCCATTCCCGATGAACTCGTGGACGAGCTCATGATCCACGGCCCGCTTGATTATTGCGGGGAACGAGTGGCTTCCTACCACGCGGCCGGCCTGGATACGCCGGTCATCGCCATACTGCCCGCCCCGGGGTTGGACGTGGCCGAGGCGGTCCGCAGGCTCGGGCGATCCTGACCGGCTGCGGATGCGGCCCGCCATGTGGTCCTGACGGACGCCAGGTCCGGCGATGGGCGGCCCGGGGCGTGCGGCCGGACTGAACTCGGCGGTGGCGCTCGCGGCCGCCCGCGGCTGTCCCGCGCAGCTGTGCGTGATCCATCGCGGCCAGGTCGTGCTCGACGAGGCACTCAGATGCCCTCCCGACTCGCTGTTCTTCCTGTTCTCGGCGAGCAAGCCGCTGACCGCCCTGCTCGTCCACCTGCTGGCCGAGCGGGGCGAGCTCACCCTGGACGACCCGGTCGCCCGCTACTGGCCGGAGTTCGGCCAGCGCGGCAAGGAGGCCATCACGATCCGGCAGGTGCTACGGCACCGCAGCGGCCTGCCGGTCGCCCGCAGCATGGCCGCCGACGCGCTGGCGATGACCGACTGGACGACCTCGGTCCGCGCCCTCGAGCGGGCCGCCCCGGCTTACCCGCCGGGACAGGTGCCGGCCTACCACGTCCTCAGCTACGGATTCCTGCTCGGCGAACTGGTGCAGCGGGTGACCGGCACGCCCGTCCGCGACTTCCTGCAGGCGGAATTGCTTGGCCCGCTGGGCCTGCGCGACACCCACCTCGGCCTGCCCGCCGACCAGTGGACGCGACACGTCCCGGTGTCCGGCCGCGGGCCTGCCGAGCTGGCGACCAGGCTGATGATCAACCGGCGGTCGGTCAGGCAGGCCGTCATCCCGGCTGCGAGCGTCTCCGCCACCGCCCGTGACCTGGCCCGCCTGTATCAGGCCCTGCTGAACGGCGGCGAGCTCGGCGGGGTCCGGGTCCTGCGGCCGGAGACGATCCTGGCGGCCATGCGGCCATCGAGCGACCTCGAGACTGACCGCTACCTGAAGCTGCCGGTTCGCTGGTCGGAAGGCTTCCAGCTCGGCGGCGAGCGCGGCGGCCGGGCGCGTCTGGGTGGCCGGTTCAGCCCGATGGGCCAGCGCTCAAGCCCGCTGTCTTTCGGCCACAATGGCAGCTACGTCTGCATCGGCTGGGCCGACCCGCAGCGCCAGCTCGCGGTGGCCTACCTGACTGGCAGGCTGGTGTCGCGTGCGGCCGGTGCCCGGCACATGGCCGCCGTGAGCGACGCGATCCTGGCCGCCTGCCACTGAGCCGTACCGCCCTAAAGCACGGCCTGGCGGCGCATCCGCAACAGGGCCGGTGCCGCCAGCACGAGGCCGACGCCAACGTACACCGCCGCGACGCGCAGATCGACTTGCCAGCCGGGTAGTTCGGGGCCGAGATCGCCCGCCGCGCTGGTGACGCCGAGGAGGCCCAGCAAGAGTGCCAGCGCAAGCGCGAGCCGGGCGTCCACGACCACCCAGGAGATAGCGCCCAGGATGAAAGCCGGGAACAGCGGCAAATCGAACAGCGCCCGACCGTCAGCGACGGGCAGGATCTCGGCTACACGCTCGGCCACGATCCAGGCACACGGCAGCGCGTACCACCACAGCCAGGCTCGCGGTGGCCGGTCCGTGCCCGTCGCGGTTACCGCGGCGAGAGCCAGAAGCAACAACGAAGGGGATAGCCACTCGGCGAGCGCCTGCCCTGAGGACAGGGCTTCATATCCGACAGCGTTCTCGGCGAACGGCGCGGCGACGGCCGCAGCCAGCAG
>JASIBJ010000031.1 GCA_030045215.1 Streptosporangiaceae bacterium
ACAGCGCCTGCTCAATCTGCTCGAGCTGGCGCTGCTCGTGCTCAGAGAGCGGCACTTTGCCTCCCATGCGCTCGGCCTGCGACAACCGCCGCGTGACCCTTCCCTATACGCCCAGAATACGAGCGGCAGGGCGTCTTGTGGAAGGGTACACGGCAGCAAGAGGTCTGGAACCCAAGCGCCATGGCTACGCTCCGTAATCAGGTCGATCGGCTCCAGCCGACGGTGCCGGTCAGCTCGCTACGACTGCCCGGCATGCCCCTATATGCCCAGCGCCACAGGGGACTCACCGGATGGAGGGTCTCCGCTCACTCCCCGGGTCCGGCGTCATCGGCAGCCAGACGACGGGCACTTTGGCCCACGGCCCGCTCGACGAGCGTGGCCGGCCGGATCGCATCAGTCCCGAATCGGCTGGCGATCCGGTCCACCGCCGACTCGGCCTCGCGCCAGGGCACGGTCCGCTCGCCCAGGGCCAGCTGGGTATGGGCTGCGGCCGCCGGGACCAGGCCGGTGGCCCGGACGCCCACGAGGCGCAGCCGGGCCCGCCCGCTGAGGCCCGACGCCTCGTACAGCGCACAGGCGGTGTCGTAGATCTCGCGCGTCACGTCGGTGGGCTCGGCCAGCGTCCGCGACCGGGTGATCGTCTTGAAATCAGCCTTGCGCAACTTGACCACGACGGTCCGGGCCACGCATCCGGAGGAGCGCAGCGCCCGCGCCGTACGCCGCGAAAGCCGGAGCAGTTCGCGGCGGATGACTTCAACGTCAGAAATGTCCACATCGAAGGTCTCTTCGGCGCCGACGCTCTTTTCCCGGATAGCGGTCTCGACCTCGCGACTGTCGCGGCCCCAGGCCAGGGCGGTCAGATGCGCCGCCGCGGCCGGCCCGAGTTCGGCCTCCAGGGCGCTCGGCGGAGTGGCGGCGATATCAGCCACGGTCCGCAGCCCGAGCCTCGCCAGCGTCGCGCCGGTTCGCTGGCCAACGCCCCACAACGCCGATACCGGCAGCGGGTGCAGGAACTCCAGCACCCGGTCGGCCGGGATCACCAGCAATCCGTCTGGCTTGCACTGCACCGATGCCAGCTTGGCCAGGAACTTGTTCGGCGCGACGCCGACTGAACAGGTGATCTGCTGCTGCTCGGCGACCTGCCGCCGGATGTGCTGGCCGATCATGGCCGACGAGCCGAGCAGCCGGATCGCGCCGGATACGTCCAGGAAGGCCTCATCCAGCGACAGCGGCTGCACCAGCGGCGTCACGTCGCGGAATATCGCCATGACCTCCTTAGACACTGCGCTATAGAGCCAGTGCCTGGGAGGGATCACGGTGGCGTGCGGGCAAAGCCGCCGGGCCCTCGACATGGGCATCGCCGAGCGCACTCCAAACTTCCTGGCCTGGTAGGTCGCCGACAGCACCACGCTGCGGCCCGACAGCCCGCCCACGATGACGGGCTTGCCCGCAAGCTCGGGGCGGTCCCGGATCTCGACGCTGGCGTAGAACGCGTCCATGTCGACGTGCAGGATGTGGCAGCCGCTGTCGTCAGGCGCGGGAGGTACGCCCATGTCTCACCCGCCAGCACTACGCTCCGGAATCCAGCACGACTGTAGCGCGGGCCAGTGACAACAGCCGCCGGGCAATGGCGGAACGGTCCCGCTAGTCCGGCTTCTTCGTACCTGCCATGCTTTGGCCCATGAGCGAGCATTCACCACCTGAAGCTGCCGGAGCGCAGCTCGGTCCTCCATGGCCGGAGGACGCGGCCGGGCCAGCCCGCCCGCCGATGACGCCCTCGGAGCGCCGGCACATGGTCGTCTGGGCCGGAATCCTGGCCGGCCTGGGCTTCGGCACCGCGATCGCCTTCTTGATGCACGTGATCGAGCAGGCCAACCCCAACGGGAACTTTGGCTCCGGCATCGGCGGGACCGTCGCACTCGTCGTGCTGCTGGCCGGGCCGGCGACCGGGCTAGGGCTAGGCCTCATCGCCGCCGGGCTGATTTCCGACATACCTCGCGTCGCCCGATCCGTCCCCGCGAGTGGGCCCGCGGGCAATGCGCCGCCGGAAGCCCCGGGCGGCGGCGCCGCCGGTTCCTGAGCGACCGCCAGCAGTTCGCGGGAAACTCCGGGCCCTGACCCTGAAGCGCCGCGCCGGTGCGGGGAACGAGCCGCAGGGACACGCCTCGTTCCCCGCGAAGGTCACCGTCGCTTGGTGCCCGGGCCTATGGTCAGAGCGCGAGCGTCGGCTTGAGCTCCAGCAGCCTGCCAAGCAGCCCGTTCACGAAGGACGAGGAATCGTCGGTGGACAGCTCGCCAGCCAGCGTGACCGCCTCGCTGATGGCCACGGCATCCGGCACGTCCCCGTTCCAGAGCAGCTCGTACGTGCCGATCCGCAGGATGTTGCGATCCACGGCCGGCATCCGCTCCAGCGTCCAGCCCTGCGAGTGCTCGGCGAGCAGCGCGTCGATCTGCTCGGAATGGGCCTGGACGCCGCGCACTAGCCGGGCCGCGTACTCCGAAACCGGCGGATCCGCCGCGGCGGCACGCTCGGCGAGCAGCTCAAGCACCGGCTCGCCGCGGACCTCCGCCTCGAACAGGATGTCAAGCGCCCGCTTCCTGGCCTTGCTGCGCGCTGCCATGACCTGCCTGCCCGTGTGATAGCTGAAGGAGAGGACGCGACTTAGGCGCGGCCAAGGTAGTCGCCTGAGCGGGTGTCGACGCGGATCTTCTCGCCGGTGGTGATGAACAGCGGCACCTGGATCTGCGCGCCGGTCTCCAGCGTGGCCGGCTTGGTCCCGCCGGTTGACCGGTCCCCCTGGAGGCCTGGATCGGTGTGCTGGACCGTCAGCTCAACGGCGGCGGGCAGCTCCACGTACAGCGGGGTGCCGTCGTTGAAGGCGATCGTCGCCATCTGTTCCTCAAGCAGGTAGCTGGCGGCGTCGCCGACGACCGAGGCGGGAATGTGCGGCTGGTCGTAATCGGTGGTGTCCATGAAGACGAAATCGTCGCCTTCCCGGTAGAGGTACTGCATCTCCCGCTTGTCGACGTTGGCGACTTCAACCCTGACGCCGGCGTTGAAGGTACGGTCCACGACCTTGCCGGACAGCACGTTCTTCAGCTTCGTGCGCACGAAAGCGCCGCCTTTGCCCGGCTTGACGTGCTGGAACTCCACGACGTTCCAGAGCTGGCCGTCAATGCTCAGCGTCATGCCGTTCTTCAGGTCATTTGTCGTGGCCACGGTGGTTTCTCCTGCATGCATGCGGACCGCAGCGCCCTGATTCACAGGACGAGCAGTTCCTTGGTGGTCGTGGTGAGGATCTGCGCCGGCCCCGCCGCAGCCTGCGCCCCGGCAGTGCCTGCCCGGACGACGAGGGTGTCTTCGATCCGGACGCCGCCCCGGCCGGGCAGATAAACACCAGGCTCGACGGTGACGGGAACCCGGTCATCCAGTCTACCTGTCCGGCCGTATCCCATCATCGGAGCTTCGTGCACCTCCAGTCCGATG
>JASIBJ010000317.1 GCA_030045215.1 Streptosporangiaceae bacterium
TCTGGTGACGGCGGCTGGGCGCCGAGGCCGAGGAACGACAGCGTGGCGGTCATCAGGATCGCCGCGGCCAGGCTGAGCGTGGCCTGGATGATGATCGTGGGGGCGACGTTGGGTACCAGCTCGGTGGCCATGATGCGGAACGCGGACTCGCCCTGGACCTTGGCCGTGGTCACGTATTTCTTGCCCATCTCGGCGAGCACGGCGGCGCGGATGATGCGAGCAATGCCGGGGGCGAAGACCACGCCGATGATCACGATCAGCGCCGGCGTCGACGCGCCGAACGCGCCAACCACGACGATCAGGAAGATGAGCGGCGGCAGCACGACGAGCACGTCGAATAGGCGCATGAGCAGCGTGTCGACCAGGCCGCGGTAGTAGCCGGCGATGACGCCGAGCGCGCTGCCGAGGATCGTGGCGAACACGGCGCCGAGCGGCCCGACGGCCAGCGCGGTGTCGGCCCCGGCCAGGGTCCTGGCAAAGACGCTGCGGCCAAGGTCGTCGGTGCCGAATGGCTCCGACCAGCTCGGTGCGGCGAGCAGGTGCCCGGTGTTGACGTACGGGTTCAGCCCGAACAGGCGCCAGGTTACCGCGGCGCCAACCCACCAGCCCACGATCAGCACGCTGATCACGAACGTCGGACGGCGCACAAGCGCGCGGACGCGCCGCCGCGGAGCGCCGGTTCCGGCCGCTTGCGTTCCTTCGCCAGTGCCCAGAGCCGCAACATCCGCGACTGCTGACTCAGGCACAGGCAGGGCAGTGACCGTGTCCGGCCGTCCCCGGGACAAGAAGTCCATCAGCTTCCCGTGTTCTCGAATCGGATGCGCGGATCCATGAGGATCAGGCACACGTCGGTGAGCAGCAGGGCAAGCAGCGCGATCACGCCGGTCACCATGACACCGTCAGTCAGCAGCACCACGTCCTTGCGCTCCGCGGCGATGACCATGAGCGCGCCTAGGCCGGGATAGTTGAAGAGGGTCTCCACGATCGCGCTGCCGCCGAGCAGTCCGCCGAAATAGATGCCGAGCAGCGAGAGCGTGGGGATGAGCGCGTTGCGTGCCACGTGGCGCCGGACGATCGCGGGGCCTGGCAGCCCCTTGAGCACGGCGGTCCGGTGGAACGCGGCGGTGATCGCCCCGGCCGTGCCGGTGCGGACCATTCGCGTGATCACGGCCAGGTAGGAAACGGCCAGTACCACCGCAGGCAGCGTCATCACGTGAATCCGCTGCGCGAAGTTCCCCGTGGCGTCGGCGCCCGACTGGATCGGAACCGACTTAAGCCAGACGGCGAACACAATCAGCAGCAGCACTCCGGTGACGAATTCCGGGACCGACGAGAGCGTCATTAGCGAGATCGTGATGGCCCGGTCGGTGCGCCGCCCTTCGCGGTAGGCCTGGACCGTGCCAAGAACCAGCGAGACCGCCACCATCATCACGAACGCGTACAGCCCGAGCAGCGCACTGTTGAGCAGGTGGCCGAGGATCAGCCCCCGCGAGGGCACGTCGTAGACGAAGCTCGTCCCCCAGTTCCCGGTGAAGAACCCGCGCAGCCAGCGCAGGTAACGGGCGGCTACCGGCCCGGTCAGGCCGTTGCTCACGTCCCAGGCATGCACCTGGGCCGCCGTGGCGTACTGGCCGAGCGCGTTGCGGCCCGGATCGCCGGGGACGAGCTGGATCAGCCAGAACGTCAGGATCGAGACGGCCAGCAGCACGAACGGGATCTGGAGTAGCCGCTTGCCAAGCAACGCCACAATTCTCGTGTGCCGCTCGGAGAGCGCGGCGAACCCGCGCGGGGCGCCCGCGCCCGGGTCGACCATGCCTGCGTCGCCCGGGCGCGGGTTCGCCGCGGTCATCTGATCCTTGCCTTGCTGAATCTGCGCGTGACCCAAGGTCAGCCCGAGATCGAGATCCCCCGGAAGTCGAAGCCCCCGGAGAAGTCCTCGCCGTTGGGGAAGTCGCCGTGCACCGAGGTGCCGAGATAGACGTCGTTCTCCTCGAACGCGGCGATGATCACCGGGACCTGGGTCCACTCGATCGTGGCGATCTGGTTGGCGAGCGTCTGCCGCTGCGCGGTCGTGGTGGCCGCCTCATAGTCCTTATTCAGCGTGCCGAGCTGCGTGTCTGCGTAGTGCGACGCGTTCCACGCGCTGCCGGCCGCGTAGATCAGCGAGTACAGCTGCGCGGGCAGGCGGTCCGCCCAGTCGGTGATCGTCACCGGCGCGGTCAGCCATGGCGAGTCCGAGCCGTTTGCGTAGTACGCCGCCTCGGGGAGTACGTCGAGCTTCACGCTGAACCTGCCGGTGGCGTCGAGCTGCTGCTGGATCAGCTGGGCGTAGGTCTGCTCGTCGGTGTAGGTGGTGATGGTGAAGCTGATCACGGGGCTGCCGAGCAGCTGCTTGACCTTGGCCGGGTCGGCCGAGCGGGCCGTCAGGCCCTGCGGCTGGATGCCGTAGTCGGGGAAGGTGGCGACGTCGTCGCCGACGGTGGCCTGCCCGCCGTACACGGTCTTGACGATCGCGGGCCGGTTCAGCGCCCAGGCGACCGCCTGCCGCACGGCCACGTTGTTGAATGGCGGCTTGGTGACGTTGAAGACGAGGGCGTCGAACTTCGCATATCCGGCTCGCTGCTGGCGGTAGGTCGTGCCGAGGGTCGCCTCCGCGGCCTGCACGTCGCCCTCAGGGCTGAACTGGTCGATCTGGCCGCTCTGGAACGCAAGCAGCTCGGACTGGCTGTCGGAGTAGAACGTCACGTCGATGCCGGCCAGCTTCACCGCCGAGGCATCCCAGTAGTTCGGGTTCTTCTTGTACGTGATGCCCTGGCCCGGCGTGTACTTCTCCAGGATGAACTGGCCGGCCCCGACCGGGTCGTTGATCCATTTGGTGGCGTTGAAGCCGGCCGGCAGGACCCAGGTGTTGGCCCCCGTCAGGAGGTACGGGAAGTCTGAGCAGGGCTCATCGAGGTGGAATACCACACTCGTGCCTGACCCGCTGACCGACTTCACGATCCCGGCGAAGCTGGACTGGGCAGGCGACTGGCTGTTCGGAGCGATGATCTGGTCGAAGGTGGCGACCACGTCGGCGGCGGTCAGCGGCTTGCCGTTGCTGAACTTCAGACCCGGTCGCAGCGTGACTGTCCAGGACAGCTTGTTGGCTGATGGGGTCCAGGACGTCGCGAGCTGCGGCTCGAGCTTGCCGCTCGGGTTTTCGATGATGAGCTGAGCCGAGGCGAGGCCGACCGCAAACATCGTGTCGACCTGGGTCGTGGTAAGCGGATCGATATCACCGGTCGGCGTGATCAGACCGAGGTTGTATGTCCCTTCGGCTGAGGTGCTCCCGGTGGTGGATTGCGCAGACGGGCCGGACGAGCCGCAAGCCGAGAGCATCAGCGCGCTGGCCGCCGCTGCGGCGGCAAGTCCGCCTGCCCTGGAAAGTATGAGTCGCGCTGACAAGTTCATGGCTCCTGGCATTAGGGGGAACTC
>JASIBJ010000318.1 GCA_030045215.1 Streptosporangiaceae bacterium
GCTCGCACTCGTCCTGGCCGCGAAATCGCCGCAGGCGCGGATCTGGGCGGTGGAGGTGAACCGCAGGGCAATTGACCTATGCGAGCGGAACGCGGCGTCCGCAGGCCTGGCCAACGTCCGCTGCCTCGAACCGGACGACGCGGCGCTGCCTGGCAGCTTCCAGCTGATCTGGTCCAATCCGCCGATCCGGATCGGCAAGCAGGCACTGCACGTGATGCTGTCGGGCTGGCTGAACCGGCTCGCCGAGGGTGCCTGCGCCTATCTGGTGGTGCAGCGCAACCTCGGCTCGGACTCGCTCCAGCGCTGGCTGGCCGACGCCGGCTGGACGGCGACCCGGGTCGCCGCCAGGGCCGGGTACCGGGTCCTCCAGGTGCGCCAGTGACCCGCCAGCTCGGCATGACCGAGGTGAAGCGGCTGAACCGCGGCTGGCGTCACCGGACGCACGCGGCCGTGAGTCTCCTGCTCGATGGCGTCGGGCAGCCCTTCAACGTCGGCTCGATCCTGCGGACCGCGGCCGCCTTCGGCGTCGACCAGGTCTGGCTCTGCGGGGACACGGCCCAGCCCGGTCACCCGTCGGCGCGCAAGACATCGCTCGGCACCGACCGGCTGCTGTCGTTTGAGTACCCGCAGACGGCCGCGCTGGGCGCGCAGGCCGCGCGTGCCGCCGGGTACCGAGTCGTCGCGGTGGAACTGGCTGGTGACGCGGTGCCCTTGCACGAGGCGGACCTGACCGGTGACATCTGCCTGGCTCTCGGCAACGAGGACCACGGCTGCTCGGCCGGGCTGCTCGCGGCCGCCGACCTGGTCGCCTACATCCCGCAGGTCGGCCGGGTGGGATCGCTGAACGTGGCCGCCGCGGCGGCGATCGCGCTCGCCGAGGCCCGCCGGCACGAGTGGGCGGCCCAGAAGCCGGACCCGGATCCGCGGTAGTGCGGCCCAGCGCCCAGGGAGCCTGCCCCTGCGGTTCACCCAGGTCTGCATACTAGGCCCGTGCGATCTCGATTCCTTGATCATCCGCGGCCGCTGGCCTTCGCCCACCGTGGCGGGGCGGGCCACTTCCCCGAGAACTCATTCAAGGCATTCGAGCACGCCGTAGGGCTGGGCTACGCCTACCTCGAAACCGACGCCCATGCCACCGCGGACGGCACCGTGATCGCGTTCCACGACAAGACCCTGGACCGCGTGACGGACTCCACCGGGGCGGTCGCCGAACTGACGGCCACGCAGGTCGCCGCAGCCAGGATCGCCGGCACTGAGCCGATCCCGCTACTGGCCGACCTCCTCACGACCTGGCCCGAGCACCGGTTCAACATCGACGTGAAGGATGAGCCAGTCATCGGCCCCCTCGTCGACATGCTGAGGGCGACCAATGCCTGGGACCGCGTCTGCATCACCTCGTTTTCCGGCCGCCGCCTGAACGCCACCAGGCGGTTGCTGCCGCGGCCGGTCTGCATGGCCACGCCACCCGCGGCGGTCGGCGCGATCACCGCAGGCACGCCGGCCCGCGTGCTGGCTGAGCGGTTCGCGCGCCTGTCCATTCAGTGCGCTCAGGTCCCGCCGCCGATCGCGACCAGGCAGTTCATCCGCCGCGCACATGCGGCCGGCCTGCAGGTGCACGTCTGGACCGTCAACGAGCCGACCGCCATGGCCAGCCTGCTCGACCTGGGAGTCGACGGCATCATGACTGACCAGACCGAGATGCTCAGGGACGTGCTCGTGGCACGGGGCCAATGGCAGCCCTTGCAGGGGGACGCGCTCGCAAACCCCGACTGAGCCGGGCTTTTCCGCCCGAGGGGGGTTGGAACTACGGCTTGCAGGGAATCTTGACCGGGTAGTTCTCGTTGGTCAAGTAGTACGGCTGAGAGCCTGGGGAGGCAGCAGACATATGGCCGAGCGCGCACTTCGCGGCACCCGACTCGGAGCCACGAGCTACGAGAACGACCGTAACACCGACCTGGCGCCTCGCCAGGAAGTGGCTTTCGACTGCCCTCGGGGCCACCGGTTCACCGTGCCGTTCTCGGCTGAGGCCGAACTACCCCTGAACTGGGAATGCCGTATTTGTGGCGATCTTGCGGTCACGGCAACAGGCGACACGCCGACCCCCAAGAAGGTCAAGCCACCGCGCAGTCACTGGGACATGCTCATGGAGCGGCGGAGCATGGCCGACCTGGAGGAAGTCCTGGCGGAGCGGCTCGCCGTCATCCGCGGCCAGCGCGAGCCCGGCGAAGAGCCTGCTCCCCGCCAGACGCGCCAGCGCAAGAGCGCCTGACCCCAACCATCTGGTCCCCCGCCCGCCGCGGTCCTGCGGCTCTTTCGCGCCCGCGCGGTCGCGCAGGCCGGACCGGCACATTGCCGCGCGCGATGACAAAGGTTCCGGCGAACTAGCTTAAAGGCTTGTCTAGCGACCTTGCCTGGGTAAATCGCGCGTGCAAGTCTAAATGGTTATAGGGGCATGTTCGCGCGTATTTATCGCTAGAGCTATGTTCGCGTACATTCCGGCATAAGCGGCATTTGCGGAGAGCTGCGGCTGCTGCCTGTGCCTATTTCCTGTCGTCAAGGGCACGGGGGACGTCTGTCTTGGACGAGGGTCAGTCGACCACGGCTGCGGTCGGCCCTGCGAGTCAGCCCACGAGCTTGCGCGCGGCGCGCTGGGCCGCCGTCGGCGGGGTCGTGACCTTCGCCGCATCCCTTGCGGTTCTCGACGCGCGCTACGTGCGGGACGGACGCCTGGGCTCGGGCATGATCGACCTGCAGGTGTACCAGGCCGGCGGGCTGCTTGCTCTCCACTCGGGCAACATCTACGGCACACGCTTCGCGCACAGCCTGCTCTTCACCTACCCGCCGATGGCGGCGCTCGCCTTCTCGGCCATCGCCACCCTCCCGATGGCCTCGCTGCGCTGGCTGCTCACCGGCGCCAGCATCGGGTCCCTGGCCGTGACGATGTGGCTGACCGCCGGGATGCTCGGCCGCCGGCGCCCGGCCGGCCGCCTCGCCTTGGCGCTGGCGGCCGCGGCCATCGCCCTGTGGCTGCAACCGGTGTGGCAGACGGTCTCGCTCGGCCAGGTCAACCTCATCCTGATGCTCATCATCGTGGCTGACCTGCGCCTGCCCGACACAGCCTGGTTCAAGGGCGTCGGCGTGGGCCTCGCCGCAGGCTTCAAGCTCACGCCGCTGATCTTCATTCCGTACCTGCTGTTCACCCGCCGGGTCCGGGCGGCAGGCGTCTCGACGGCGACGTTCATTCTGACGATCGCGATGTCGGCGATGGCGCTGCCCGGCCCGTCCCGGCAGTACTGGCTCGGCTTGCTGTTCCTGGATTCAGGCCGGACTGGAAATGTCGCCTACGTCGGCAACCAGTCCCTGTACGGCACGCTCGCCCGGCTGCTCGGCAGCCCGGCGGCAGCGCAGCCGTACTGGGCCGCCATGGCTGCTGTCGTCGGCGTGGCCGGCCTGCTGATATCGGTCCAGTGGTCCCGGCGCGGGCAGGAACTGGCCGGCATCCTGACGTGCGCACTGACGGGCCTGCTGATCTGCCCCGTGTCGTGGGAACACCACTGGGTCTGGGCGGCGCCAGGCCTCGTGCTGGCCATCGATGCTGTCGCGCGGCTCTGGCGGCCCGGGCAGACCGGGCCGGCGTTCTCAGGCGATCCATGGCCGACGGCCGCCGGGCGCGCCGTGTTCTCGCAGCGCGGGGCCTGGCAGCGCTGGGCCTGGCCGGCCGCTGCGGCGGCGCTGGCCGCGTCGTTCTTCCTGTTCCCGCCCGGCCTAGTGCCGGCATCGGTCGTCCAGGGATACGGGGCACGCGGCACGCAACTGCTGGCCGGCAACATCTATGTGATCGCCGGCCTGACAGCTCTGGGCCTGGCCGGGTTCGCGCTGCGCGGGTACCGGCGGGCCGCCCGGCCTGAGCCGGCGCGCACGGCACAGCGCGTACCTGACCAGCCGCGCGCGACCGTGTGAGGCGGCGTCACGACCGGCGGCGACCCAGCCGGCCCGCGATCCCCCACTGAGTAACCCGCCACAGCGCCTCGGCCACGATCGCGTGACTCATCTTGCTGCGGCCGCGGGTTCGCTCGGTGAACGTGATCGGGACCTCCTGGACCTCCAGCCCGGCCCGCACCGCCCGCAAAGTCAGGTCGATCTGGAAGCAGTAGCCCTGCGAGGTGACGGCGTGCAGCGCGATCGCGCGCAGTGCGGCGGCGCGGTACGCCCGGAAGCCGCCCGTGGCGTCGTGCACCGACAAGCCCAGCATGATGCGCGCGTAGGCGTTGCCGCCGCGAGACAACATCTCGCGCGACCTGGGCCAGTTGCGCACCGTACCGCCCCGCACCCAGCGCGAGCCGACCACAAGGTCGGCGTCGGCGAGCGCGGCCAGCAGCGCCGGCAGCTCGGCCGGGTCGTGCGAGCCGTCGGCGTCCATCTCGACGACCGCGTCGTAGCCGTGCTCAAGCGCCCAGCCGAAGCCCGCCAGGTAGGCGGCGCCGAGCCCCTGCTTGCCCGGCCGGTGCATGACGTGCACCTGTTCGTCGGTCAGCGCGAGCTTCTCGGCAATGTCGCCGGTGCCGTCAGGGCTGTTGTCGTCCGCGACGAGAATGTCCGCGGCCGGCACGGCGGAGCGCAGGCGGGCCACGATCTGATCGAGGTTCTCGCGCTCGTTGTACGTCGGGATGATGACGGCCACCCGCTCCACCGGAGCGCGTTGCCGGCTTCCTGCCGTCACCGGCTCGCCCCGGCCCCGTGCACCGACTCGCGCCCGCCGGCACAACGTGGTCTCAGCACTTTCCGTCGTCCTCCCGGCGCGCTGCCATCCGCTGGGTGTCGCCCGTTGCGTTGAACACTACCGGCCCGGCAGGCTCACCGCGGATCCCTGATCGTAACCCGGCCTGCCCGCTCGCCCGCCGCCGAACTGGGAAGAGGGCCTGGGACTCCCTTCGGACCGGAGCGCGTCCCGTCGGCAGCGGGATCGCCTCCGTTGTCTACTGGGTGCCCAGGCCCCTCCCGGATCCAACCCCCCGCCAGAACAGGGCTCGCCGCGGAATACCGCGGGGCCGGCACGAAGACCACCTCGCGGCGCGGCCTCGGCCCGGCCAGCCACCCTGACCTGCTGGCCAGTGCTGGACTGGGCAGAAACATACCGTTGATCGCGGCGATGTCAACCTGTCCTGCCAGGACTGATACCCGTCAGCTACCTGCGCGCGGGCCAGCCTGACGGGCCTGTTCCCTGTTGTCCCTCAGCGTTACGATTGGGATTGCCGTAACGTGTGAGGGCGCCCATGACAGCGATGTCGGCCATAGCCGACTGGTGCCTGGGATCAGCAGCTTTCGACCAAGCTGCGACGTGCAGAGCTCACACCGCGGCTCAGCCCATCACGGCTGTTCGCCCGGCGTCTGGCCGTGCGCCGATTTAGCTCCGCGTGGAGGACAGGAATGACCGAGAGCTCGGATAAGGAAGTCTCTGAGTCCCAGATCGCTGTGCACTGGCGCGAGGAGGAGTACTACCCGCCGCCGCCGGCATTCGTGCAGCAGGCCAACGCGAATGATCCGGCGATCCTGGAGCGCTTCACCGAGGACAAGTTCCCTGACTGCTTCACCGAATACGCGGAGTTGCTCGAGTGGGACAAGAAATGGGACACCGTCCTGGACACGAGCAACGCCCCATTCTGGAAGTGGTTTGTCGGCGGCAAGCTAAACGCGAGCTACAACTGCGTCGACCGGCACGCGGCGGCTAACCCGGATAAGACCGCGATCATCTGGGTGCCCGAACTCGAGAGCGACGAGACCGTGTTCATCAGCTACGGGGAGCTGCTGCGCCGGGTCAACGAGTTCGCCGCGCTCCTGCAGGACTTCGCCGGCCTGAAGACCGGCGACCGCGTGACCCTGCACATGCCGATGGTGCCGGAACTGGCAATCACCATGCTCGCGTGCGCCCGCATCGGGGTCATTCACTCGCAGGTATTCGGCGGCTTCAGCGGCAATGCGTGCGGCACCCGCATCGCCGACTCCGGCAGCCGGGTCCTGATCACGATGGACGGCTATTACCGCGCCGGCTCGGTCACCGACCACAAGGTCAAGGCCGACGAGGCGGTTGCCGAGGCCGCGCGCCAGAACCAGGAGGTCGACAAGGTACTCGTGTGGCGCCGCCACCAGGGGCAGTACGCGTCCCAGACTCCGATGGCTGACGGCCGGGACTTCTTCGTCGACGACGTCATCGGCAAGTACGCAGGGCAGGAAGTCGCGCCGGTCTCGATGGACTCGACTGCGCCGCTGTTCCTGATGTACACCAGCGGCACCACCGGCCGTCCCAAGGGCGCTCAGCATTCCACCGGCGGATACATGTCGTACGTGACCGGGACGTCGAAGTACTACCAGGACATTCACCCCGGCGACGTGTACTGGTGCATGGCCGACATTGGCTGGATCACCGGCCACTCCTACATCGTCTACGGCCCGCTGTCTCTCGGCACCACGACGGTGATCTACGAAGGCGTGCCCAACTATCCCGACGGCGGACGGCCATGGCGCATCGCGGAGAAGCTGGGCGTGAACATCTTCCACACCTCGCCGACCGCGATCCGGATGCTCCGCAAGGTGGGCCCGGAAGAGCCGTTGAAGTACAACTACCACTTCAAGCACATGACCACGGTGGGCGAGCCGATCGAGCCCGAGGTCTGGCGCTGGTACCACAGCTTCGTCGGCAAGAGCGAGGCCGCCATCGTCGACACGTGGTGGCAGACCGAGACCGGCGGCTTCCTCGGCAGCACGCTGCCCGGCCTGCAGCCGATGAAGCCCGGTAGCTGCGGCCCGGGCGTACTCGGCATCTATCCCGTCATCTACGACGAGGACCGCAACGAGGTGCCGAAGGGCAGCGGCCGGGCCGGCAACATCTGCATCCGCAACCCGTGGCCCGGCATCATGCAGACGGTCTGGGGCCAGCCCGAGCGCTTCCTGGACGTCTACTACCGCAAGTACAACGCCGATCCCGACAGCAAGGACTGGCACGACTGGCCGTACTTCGCCGGCGACGGTGCGGTGCAGGCCGCCGACGGCTACTACCGCATCCTCGGCCGCGTCGACGACGTCATCAACGTGGCCGGCCACCGGCTCGGCACCAAGGAGATCGAGTCCGCCGCCCTGACCGTGCCGGAGATCGCCGAGGCCGCGGCGGTCCCGGTGATCGACGATATCCGCGGCCGGATGGTGGAGGTGTACGTCTCGCTCAAGCCGGGCCTCGACGCCAGCCCGGAGATGGAAGCTAAGGTCACCAAGGCGATCGAGGACGAGATCGGCAAGATCGCCCGGCCGAAGAACGTCTGGATCGTCCCCGACATGCCCAAGACCCGCTCGGGCAAGATCATGCGCCGGGTCATCGCGTCGGTGTCCAACTTCGCCGATGTCGGTGACGTGACCACGCTGGCCAACCCCGAGGTCGTGGACGGCATCCGCCAGCAGGTGCAGCGGGCGAAGGTCGACAGGGGCGAGACCCCGCGCGAGCTGACGGAAATCGAGCTTGCGGAGATCCAGGCCTTCGGCCGGGAGGGATAGCACCAGCCTTGCGAAAGGCCCGCCGGGCGGCCGGCGGGCCTTTCGCACGCACGGGACCGGATTCTAGTAACGTGGGTGCACTGTGTGGCGGAGGGTGTGCGCGGCGACCGTGCCGAGGCTAGTCAGGGCCGCCGTCCCTTCCGGGTCGTAGGAGGATCGCGCAGGCTCGGCGGGCGCACCGCGGGGCGCGCGCAATTCCATCAAGCCCGATCCGGTGCCTGCGCCAATCCAGTACAGTCTTCTCAGAGCGGGATTTTAAGTGCGCGGCAACCCCGCCCAGGTGCATGGCGCGGCACCGGCTGCGGTCACGATCGCGATTCGTTCGCCGAACGAGGAGTGGTAGAGATCTAATGCACCCCCGCCGTCACCGTTCGAAACGCGTGGCCCGGCTTGGGCAGGCTCGGCCGGCCAGCCGCAAGCGCGCGGCCCTCATCTTGTCAGTCCCTGTCCTCAGCTTGCTTCTGCCCGCGCTCGCCGTCGAGATCGCCAGCGCAGGCGGCTCCGGCCAGCTCACCAGGACCGCCGGCGACATCGCCAGGTTCCTGCTGTTCTATTCGGGCGTCTTCGCGCTGATCGCCCTCACCGCCGCGGTCGCCGCCGGCCTGCTGGCCACCGACCGGGTCGTGATGTCACCGGACCGGCGGATTTTCGCCCAGGCCCTGCACCGGACCCTCTCACTGATCGGCATCTCCGCGCTCGCCAACCACATCGAGCTCGAAGTTCTCGCGAACCGGGCCAGGCTGATCGACGGGTTCGTGCCGTTCATGGCGGCCCGCAACACGTTCTACATGGGCCTTGGCACGATTGCGTCGGACCTGGTCGTCATCATCATCGTGACCGGCGCGCTGCGGAAGCGATTCACCAAGGGCCGGCGGCCGTGGGTCTGGCGCGCGGTGCACATCACGACGTACGCGGCCTGGCCGCTGGCGATCCTGCACGGCCTGCTGGCCGGCCGCCACGCCAAGCCCTATGTCGACTGGAGCTACGGGGCGTGCCTTGCCTTGGTCGCGCTGGCACTCACGTTCCGCTACGTCGTCCTGGCCCGGGGGCGGAACGCAGCCGACCCGAGCCGCCTCGCGCCGCCGAGCGCGGCTACGCCCGAGCGCGTCCTGCGCCAGGTGGGCCCGCCGCAGCCGACCGCCTATCCGCCGATCGGGTACCCGCAGGCCGGGTACCCGCAGGCCGCTTACCCGCAGATCGGGTACCCGCAGGCCGGGTACCCGCCCACCGCTTACCCGCAGATCGGGTACCCGCAGGCCGGGCACGAGCCTGCCGCTTACCTGCCGGGCGGGTACCCGGCCACGCCGCCGCTGCGAGCGCTCCCGCCTGGTCCGAGCGCGGCCAACCCGGCCCCGGCCGGGCCACGTCCCAACGGCTCAGCGCCTGCCCGCCATCTGCCGCCAGAACACGACCAGGCTGACCTCGACTACGGCCAGCCATGGACGCGGGACACTGCCGCCTATTCAGACGGCGGGCCGTGGTAGTGCCGGCGATTCCGCCCGTCATCAGGATTGGCCAGGCACGGGTCACGTCGGGACTTGACCGGCACTCGCGGCTGGACCTGGCCGCGCACCGGGCCGAGTTCGGCGACCTGCCGGTCGTGTCCGGGCCCGACCTGATCCGGTTCGCCGCGGAGGTCGACCTGCGCGGCCGGGGCGGCGCCGCCTTCCCCGTCGACCGCAAGCTGCGCGCCGTGGTGGCCGCGGCCAGGCAAGCCAAGCGCAGCCCTGTCGTGGTCGTCAACGCCGCCGAGGGAGAGCCGGGAAGCGCCAAGGACAAGATGCTGCTGTCCAGGTCCCCGCACTTGGTCCTGGACGGCGCGGTCATCGCGGCCAGGGCCCTGAACGCCCGCCAGATCATCGTTGCCGTCGCGGGCGACGGCCCCCACCTGGACTCGGTCAGCGACGCGGTCGCCTCGGACGGTCCGATCAGCCGGATAACGCGCGTGGTGTCGGTGCCCGACCGGTTCGTCTCCGGCGAGAGCACCGCCCTGACCAACGCGCTCAACGGAAAGACCGCGCTGCCGCCGGGCACCAGCATCAAGACCAGCGACGCTGGGGTCAAGGGCCTGCCCACGCTGCTGTCCAACGCCGAGACCTACGCCCAGCTGGCGATCCTGGCCATGCTCGGCCCGGCCGGCTATGCCTCGGCGGGGCTGGAGCGGGAGCCGGGGACGGTGCTGCTGACGATCGGCGGATCGGTGGCCCACCCGGCGGTCGCGGAGGTGCCGACCGGCATCCCGCTTGGTCACGTCCTGGATATCTGCGGGGCGGATATGGCCTGCGGCGTCCTGGTCGGCGGCTACCACGGGATGTGGCTCACCGCGGACGAGGCCTACCGGGTCCCGGTGAGCCGGGCCGGGCTCGCCGCCGCGGGCGGAACGCTCGGCGCCGGGGTCGTGCTCGTCCTCGGAGTCGACAGCTGTCCGCTCGGCGAGGTGTCCAGGGTGGCCAGTTACCTGGCCATGCAGTCATCCGGGCAGTGCGGCCCGTGCAAGCTGGGCCTGCCATCGGTGGCCAGGTCGCTGGCTGCGGTCGCCTCCGGGGCCGGCGGCGTCGACGAGCTTGAGGCGATCAGGCGAGCCGCATTCGGCGTCAGGGGCCGCGGGTCCTGCGCGCACCCGGACGGCACGGCCAACTTCGTCGTATCCGCGCTCGACGCGTTCTCTGATGACCTCGCCGAACACATGTTCCGTGGCCGGTGCGGCCGGGACGTGCCTGGTGTGCTGCCGCTGCCAGGCGACCGTCCCGGCCGCGAGCAGTCCGAGACCCGGCTGACGGTTGACTGGACCAGGTGCAGCGGCCACGGCCTGTGCGCCCGCCTGGTCCCTGAGCTGATCCAGCTTGACGAGCACGGCTACCCGGAGTTTCTCGACGTTCCGGTGCCGTTCTGGCTGATCAGGGACGCTACCCAGGCCGTGGAAATGTGCCCGGCGCTCGCGCTGCAGCTCGCCAGGCAGCCCGCGAGCCTGCCCGACCTGGCCCTGCCGGACAGCGCACGGAGCGCCCGGCCCGGCCTCGGGCCCGCTGGGCACCCGGCGCGCCCGCAGCTGGTCGCGCATCCGGCGCAGCCGTCCAAGGGCAAGCGCGACCGGATGAGCACCGACCTTGAGACAACGCCGGAGTGGATCGCGGCCATCGGCGGCCGCGAGCTGACGGACGGCAGCTAGCCGGTGCCCGCCTCGTTCCCTCCTGATGCGCTAAGTCCGGGCGCGGGCGGTCGCGGCGGCGTCATGAATGCGCCGGGTCCGTCAAGGTCGAGCGCGTCCAGCAGATCGGCAGCGGCGGCATCCCGCCGGGTCAGCGGCGGCAGGTTCCACTTGCGCTGAATCAGCCGCAGGATCGCGGTGTGCTCGTAGACCACCTCGCTCACGTAGTCGGGTTTGGCGTACGGCGACACGATCACCGCGGGCACCCGGAAGCCGAGCTGGGTGTAGCTCTGCGGCCCGGCATCGGCGGCGGTCACCTTGCGGCCAAGGGCGGTGTTGCGGAACAGGCGCAGCAGCGGGAACTTCTCGTACAAGCCGCGCGCCGGCACATCGTCGGGCGCGACGGCGGCGGGCGGCGGGACGTGGTCGTAGTATCCGCCGTGCTCGTCGTAGAGCCAGATCAGCAACGTGTGCGGCCATGCGGGCCCGGCCAGTACCGCCGAGACGATCTGCGCGGCGAACGCCTCGCCCGCCTGGATGTCCTGCGGGTTCTCCTCGGACGTGGCATCGAAATCGGGGTCGACGATGCTCACCGACGGCAGCGATCCGGCCCGCGCGGCCGCGAGGAAGTCACCGACCGGGCGGAGGTGGTTGAGCGCGCGCAGGAACCCGAGCGGGTACAGCCCGGCGGTCACCTGCACCTTGCTCTCGAGCATCGGCATCAGGCCGGTGAAGATCCCGCCGATGGCCCCCAGCAGCAGCCGCAGGTAGCTCAGGCCGGTGGCGCGCGACAGCAGGCGCCAGTTCACCTGCAGCGGGGTCAGGTGATGGTAGTTGACCCAGCTGATCCCGTGCGCCTCGAGGTGATCGAAGATCGTTCCGGTCGCCGGGTAGTCGATCATCCCGAACGCCACGTCGTCGATCAGGCCGTGGGCCGTGGCTGAGACCAGGAACCGCCGGTTCGGGAACGTCGGGCCGAGACAGGAGCAGAACCATCTCGTGGCGAGCGGAAACGTCCGGGCCAGCCAGTAGTAGAAAGGCAGCTCGGCCTCGGTCCAGTAGCGCATCGGGATCGTGGCGTCGCCGCCGGGAACGGTCTCCTCGACGCTGCGTACGAAGCCATCGCAGGCCCCCTGGTTCCACTGGATGTGACTGGCGTTCCAGCACTGCGTGGGCACGGACTCGACCTGCACGGTCTGCGGTGCGTGCGCGAGCGGCACCTGCACGCCCGCCGCCGTCGGGTTGGAGCCGGCCGGCTTGCCGCCGGGTCCGAGCGGGAAGCCGTCCCCGCGCCCGGCGAGCATGCCGAGGTAGTTGTCGTAGGAATGGTTCTCCATCATGAGGATCACGATGTGCCGGATCTGCGGCAGCCCGTCGGTCCCCGCCGCGGGGCCGGCCGGGCCGTCCTGATCCATGACGGCCGCCCGAGGGGCAGCCTGCTGACGAAGCCGCCGACGCGCGGCCGACCGTTCCCAGCGCCTGAGCATGGGGACAGCTTGGCACGTTCGCGCGTGTTTTCTTGGCATCTGCGCCGCTATCGTGGAACCCTGTCGCGCGACCGCGGAGGGCCGATGGCACACGAGCTGCCGTACGTCAGCTACCTTGAGCTCGGCAGCGACCCGCACCTCGTCGCGCAGGAGTGCCAGAACTGCGGTGCGCTGTTCCTTGACCGGCGCAACGCGTGCGCCCGGTGCGGCCGGGACGACTTCGGTGCCCGGCGGCTGGCCAGCGATGGCACCGTGCGCGCGTTCACGATCGTGCACCGCGCCAGCCCGGACGTCCGCGTCCCCTACGTCTCGGCGATCGTGGACCTCGACGACGGCGGCGTCGTGAAGGCCAACCTCGTCGACGTCGAGCCCGACCCGGCCCGGGTGCGCCTCGGCATGCGGGTGCGGCTCACCACGTTCGTGGTCGGGACCGACTCCGAGGGCACGCAGGCCATCGGCTTTGGCTACCGTCCCGCCTGATCGCTTTCATACCGGAACGAGGTAGGTACAGGTGACTGGTGTCCAGTTCGGCTGAGCCGGTCCTCGGCCGAACAGACCTCGGTCTGCCCGAGCTGCTGGCGCTGGAGCGGATCGAGGACAACCTGTTCCGCACGGTTGTCATCAGCGACGAGCCGGCCGGACTGTACGGCGGTCAGGTGGCGGCGCAGGCGCTGCGTGCTGCCGCCGCCACGGTCGCGGGTGACCGGCACCCGCACTCGCTGCACGGGTACTTCCTCAGCCGCGGCGACGCCTCCCGCCGGGTGCTGCTGACCGTGCGGCGCGACCGGGATGGCCGGTCGTACTCCAACCGCAGGGTCATCGCCGTCCAGAACGGCGTGGTCATCTTCAACATGGTGGCCTCGTTTCACGTCATCGAGGACGGCCTCGATTACCAGGCGCACCGGCTGCCCGACGTCACCGCGCCGCAGGACCTGCCGGACAGCCCGATCGCGACTCGCCTGCGCGGCGTTGACATCAGAGTCCCCGAGCAGCCGGGCGAACATCAGCAGTGGCCTTCGCGGGTCTGGCTGCGGGCCCGGCACCGCCTGGCCGACGACACCCTGCAGGCGTGCGCGCTGACGTACGTGTCGGACATGTTCAGCGGCCTGTCACTCGTGCCGGGGCGCACCCACGTCGGGCCGCTGACCAGCATCGACCATGCGGTCTGGATCTACCGCAAGGTCGCGGTCGACGACTGGGTGCTGATGGACCTGCACCCGGAGTCGACCTCGGGCGGGCGCGGCATGTACACCGGCCAGATCTTCAGTCGCGACGGCAAACTGGCGGCCGGGCTCGCGCAGGAGTCCCTGTTCCGGGCCGGCCCGCAGCACTAGGCCGTGCGGCCGAGCTAGCGGCTGCATGAGCGGGCGACGCCGGCCCCCTGGCCACTTCGTTCCCGCCTAGTTAAGTTAGAGCGGGAAACGGGAGGTTGCGGGCATGGCCGACGCGCTCTGGGTCATCGGCGTCGCGATGAC
>JASIBJ010000319.1 GCA_030045215.1 Streptosporangiaceae bacterium
GTGGCGGGGCTTACTTTTACGGGAACGAGGCGGGGCCCTAGCCGGCCGCCTCCGCCTGGTCAGCCGCGACCACCCGGAGGACAGCGTCGATCAGAGCCAGGTGGGTGAAGGCCTGCGGAAAGTTGCCCAGGTGCATGCCGCTCGCCGCGTCGATTTCCTCGGCGTACAGCTGCAGCGGGCTGGCCAGGGACAGCAGCTTGGCGCACAGCGCCCTCGCGTGCTCCGTTTCGCCGATCATCGCCAGCGCCGAAACTAGCCAGAACGAGCAGATCGTGAAGGTGCCCTCATCGCCGCCGAGACCGTCATCGGTCTGCGTGGGCCGGTAGCGCAGCACGAGCCCGTCGTTGGTCAGTTCGTTGTCGATGGCGAGCACGGTCGCACGGACCCGGCCGTCGTCGGGTGGCAGGAACTTCATCAGGGGGATCAGCAGCGCCGAGGCATCCAGCGCCGTGCTGCCGTAGGTCTGTACGAAAGCGCCGCGTTCGTCCACGCCGTGCTCGCAGACGTCCGCGTGGATCTCGTCCGCGGTGGCTCGCCACGTCGCCGCGAGCTCGGTGTCGCCGCGGCCCGCGGCCAGCTTGACACCCCGGTCGGCGGCCACCCAGCACATCACCTTGGACGCGGTGAAATGCTGTGGCTCGCCCCTGACCTCCCAGATGCCGCGGTCGGGCTCGCGCCAGATCCGCAGGGCGTTCTCGACGAGTTGGCAGATGCCCTTCCACGCGATCGGGCCGATCTCGTCCGCGGCGTGCTCAAAGTAGAGCGCCGTGGCTTCCATGGCCATGCCCCAGACGTCATGCTGGCGCTGGTTGTAGGCGCCGTTGCCAATGCGGACCGGGCGGGCGCCGTCGTAGCCCTTCAGATGGCCAAGGACGCGCTCGTCGAGATCCCGCTCCGCGTCAATGCCGTACATGATCTGCAGCGGCCCGGCATTGACGGCGTCCATGAGGAAGGCGAAGTAGCTGAACGCCTCCCAGTCGTAACCGAGTTGGTAGAGGGCGGACAGCATGAACGCCGAGTCGCGGACCCAGCTGAACCGGTAGTCCCAGTTCCGCTCGCCGCCCGGCGCCTCCGGCAGCGACGTCGTGCTAGCCGCCATGATGGCGCCCGACGGCGCGTAGCTCAGGCCCTTCAGCGTCAGGGCGCTGCGCTCCAGATAGGGGCGCCAGCGATGATCGGGCATCTTCGAGCTTGAGCGCCGCAGCCAGTCCCGCCAGGCCCTTACCGTCGTCAGAATCTCCTCGCCCGCCTGATCGGTGCCCGACACGCCCTCCTCCCGCCAGGTCAGGGCGGCGAAGGCGGACTCCCCTTCGCCCAGCGATGTACGGGCGGTCGCGCGTGCCCCGCCGTGGCCGAGGCGCAGGCTGCTGTGCAAGGTCAGCTCCGGTTGCCCAGGCAGTTGGCAAGACGCCTCGCCATAGCCGGTTCCGCGGTAGCTCCAGGTTCCCGGGGTCTGGCCGTAGTCGAACAGCGGCATGCAGTCGAGCATCAGGTCTACCTGTCCCGCGGTGCAGGTTGCCTGCCTGACCAGCATGCCCTTGGCCGTGTAGTCGCCCGGCGGCCGCCGCTGGCCCTCAATTCGCTCGGTGCCGTCCCATTCGCCCATGACGAGCGCATCGACGACAACCAGCCAGCCGGTCGCCGTCGCCCATGTCGTCTCCAGCACCATCGACCCCGGCAGGTAGCGTCGGCTGGCGGGTACGTGCGAGTGCACCGGCGCAAACCGGAAGAATCCTGCCGAACGGTCTAGCAGCGTTGCGAAGACGCTCGCCGAGTCAGCGCGGGGAAGGCACATCCACTCAACTGCGCCGTCGGGTGCGATCAGCGCGGTCGTCGAGCAGTCGGACAGAAATGCGTAGTCGGCGATCGGCGGGAACCGGGAGGAGCCGGCGGCGGTCCTCATCTCGGCCGAGGCAGCTACGGGCACCCTTTGGATCATCCCCTCGCGCCGGCGGGGCGACATCACCCGATCAGGATGACCCAGCGGATGCTGGTCCTCGCCACCGCAGCTTTAGCTCACGACACCGGCCAGCCCGAATATGCCGTCAATCGCGAGCGCCGCGCCGCCGACTATCAGCGCACCGACAAGCAGCAGCCGCCCGTGGGAGCGCAGCCAGTCATTGAAGCTGGCCAGCAGCCTGCCGGTCCGGTCGGGTGAGATGAGATAGAGCACGAATGGCAGCCAGACGAAGGCCACCGTGATCGCGATGATGAAAGCGAGCAGCAGAACGCTCGTCACCGGCTTCACCCTTGATGTCGCCACCACCTCAACCGCGGCCACGAACGTGAGCGAAGGCCCGTACACGAGGAGGCCGACGATGAACGCCGTCTTGCGGCCGGGACGGGCGATCAGCCGGGAGATCAGGTCCCGATTCTGCTTGGCCGGGTCCTTGCGCCGAGGACCGCGGCGCAGCAGGTACAGGCCGAAGGCCAGGATGACCAAGCCCAGGCCCAGCCGCAGTCCGTACCTGGCCTGGTGTTCGTGCGGCTTGTACAGGTGGTCGGAATGCAGTACGACGTAGAAGATCGCCGCCACGATACCCGTCATCACGATGGCGCCAGACAGGTAGATCAGCACTGTGACGCGCGGGTTGGCGGCCCCCAGGAAGACCGCCGATGCCAGCAGCGCGGTCGGCGAGAGCGCGGCCAGGACCGCGAGCCCGGCTATTTGCGCGAGCATCGGAGTCGACATCTCCTGGCTGCGGCGCTCATGTTTGGCAGCGTTCCCTACCGCCGCGATTGCGGCCTCACCCGGCTCGGGTGATCCGCCTAGCTGGCGAAACGTCTGCGTGCGCGCCTGCGGCGGAGGCGCATTGCGGCAGCCACATCGTGGGTATGAGCAGGCCCAGGAGATCTCCGGGGGATAGTCAGGACAAATGCACGGTGATGTGACCGCGACCCGTGGTCTCGCTTCGCGTTCGAGGCCAGGCCAGCCATCGGTCACGTCACGGGCCGGGAGCGCAGGCAGTAATTCGGAGAGGGCGAGGCCATCGACACCTCGACGAGCCACATCGGATTCTGCTGCGTAATGCGGCAACGGGGGTAGCGTGGCGGCCGCCGTCGGGCAGCTTCTGCCGTTTGGCGTCGGAGTTGCCATCAGCCCGATTCCGATCACGGCCGTCATCCTGATGCTGATGTCGCACCGGGGCGCCGCCAACGGCCTGGCCTTCGCGCTCGGATGGGTCGCTGGCGTCACGCTCGTGACGGTCGTGGCGCTGGTGGTCACGGACGAGAGTACGGAGGGCAAGCCCAGCTCGAACTCGACCGGCACTGCCGTGGTCCAGCTGGTCCTGGGTATCGCGTTCGTAGCCCTGGCCGTCGTGCAGTGGCGCAAGCGCGGCAACGATGGCGCCCAACCGAAATGGATGACCGCGCTTGAGCGGGTCGGTCCGGCCAAGGCCGCGGGCCTGGGCGTGCTCATGGGTGCGACCAACCCGAAGAACCTGCTGCTCTCGGTCTCGGCGGGCCTTGCCATCGGCACAAGCGCCTTGCCCGCAGCCAGCCAGGTCGTCGCCGTTGCGATCTTTGTCATACTGGCAAGCACCACCATCGCCGGGCCGGTCGCGTACTACCTGGTCAGTTCGGCAAAGGCCAGGGTCACACTGCAGTCCTGGCGATCCTGGCTGGCGACCAACAACGCGGCGGTCCTGGCAGTCGTGCTTCTGGTCCTCGGCGTATCCCAGCTCGGCAAGGCAATTACGGGCTTGTCGTGATCAGCGCGGCCGAGGAGTCGCATACCCGGCGGAGGCGGTGTACCGGCCGCGGGCGCGGGTATGACCGGCTTGTAGTAGTTGCGGGGCGGTGAGCCAGCGGGGGGCATGGCCCGCGGCCCGATAGCGAACCGCGGGGGCAAACGATGGTTACCAAGACCGAGACGACCGAGCACCTTCTGTGCGACCTGTGCGGCCGGGAAATGAGCCCGCCCGACGCGGTCACGCTCTACCGGAGCGACAACAAGATCACTGCCGCCAAGATGATGGCATCTTCGCTCATGCGGCAGGAAGACAACCCTGGTCAGGCGAACGTGGACATCTGCCAGGCGTGCCGGCAGCGTCCGGTCGATGACGTACTCGCCCTGATGTATCCGCCGCGTCGCTGAGCGGCGCATTTCGAGCCACCCCGGCGTCTCTAGCCCGTGGCGCCGGGGTCCCTGGGACACACCTCGTTCCCGCCCTTATGGGTCTTACCGGCAGCGGGCTCGTAGCCGCGCCATGGCCCGAAAGGCAGCGGCAGACCTCCCCGTGATGGGCTCGGTGATGTCGGTCTCAGGGCTCCCTGGCCCTGGCCGGCGCTCCTGCCTCCCCCAGGTCCATCCGAGCCCGGCCTGCCGCTGCCATTCGCGCCTGCCCTGGCTCCATCCGAGCCCGGCCGGCCGCTGCCATTCGCGCCTGCCCTGGCTCCTCACTTCCCGGCCATGATGGCGGCCGCCTGGCGCCCCATGTCGACTGGTCGTCGCCCGCGTTGACCTCAACCCGCCGGGTGGGCGACACGGCGCCGCGGCACCTGCCCGAGCCGCATGTCCCAGGCCGACGCAATCCCGTGGGGCCCTGCACGGTGAGCATTCCCTGGCCGGTGGTAGACGGCATCACCCGGAGCGGGCTATTCGGCCCAGAGGCTTCCAGGCGCGTCTGTACCGTCACCGGGCAGCACAAAATGATCTTCGCGCCATGACGCGGATTTCGACCCCGGACCCCGGTCGGCTAGCCGCCGAGCACCTTCGCCTTCGCCGCCGCGAACTCCTCGTCAGTCAGCGCACCCTGGTCGTGCATCGCCGTGAGCCGGCTGAGTTGGTCCAGCACCGGAACGGCGCCCGCGTTGCCGGCCTGCTCGCCTGCGGTGCCTGCGCCTGGCCCAGGCGAGCCCGGCGGCGCCGAGCCCGGCGGGGTCTGAAATTGCCCACCGGTGGGCTGAGGAGGCAATTGGCCTGCCTCGAGATCGCTAATGCGCTGGTCCTGGCTTGCTTCGGCATTAGCACTCTCCTGGGCCCGCCTGCCCGCAGCTCGCCCGGCTGCATACGTGCCGCCGATCGCCGCGGCCCGCAACAACGGGCGCCGTCGAACGACCGCCGGCCTGCCGATCATCATCGGAACTCATCCCCCACTCAGCCGTCTGTTCCGTCCGGCAGCTCGAGGCCGAGGGCGATCATGATCTCCGGGGCGGCCGCCACGACCCTGGTCATCCCGGTTTGCGGCGCGACCGCGGTCAGCACGCCGAGGATCTCCCGCGCGGAGGCGCCGGCTTCAACGGCCCCGCGGACCTGCCAGAGGTAAGACGCGGGCGGAGCGTCGAGCGCCACCAACGCCGCGATCTTCACCAGCGCGAACGTCTTCTCGTCCAGGCTGCTTTGAGCGCGAAGTTGCTCGCGCAGGTCGGCAGCCTCGCCGAGGACCCCCGAGTCGCCGAGAGCAAGCGCCGTAAGAGCGTCGCTGGTCGCCTGGTCGACGGCTACATCTACGTATGGAGAGCTCATGTGCGCCACCTTTCTGTCCTTCAACCTTCGGGAGGCCCCGTCCAGACCCAATGCTCACGAGAGCCGCCTAGTGCGACCCGCCACCCGCTCCCGGTACCGGGAACGGCCGCGCGGTCTTACCAGAGCAGCGAAGCCTGCATTGGCCCTTTGGTTGGCAGTGCCTCTCGCCAGTCCTACGGTGCTGCGATGCACGGATGGCGTCATCACCTGGCCGGAGTGAACCGGAGTGAACTAGCTAACTGTCATCTCCTGGTCGCACCTCTCGACCAGGCCGAGGTCATCCGTGTCCGCATCGGCGCGGGCGGCAGGAGAACTCGCGCAAGCCACGTCGTGAGGAGCGGCCGCACCAGTTTCGGTGGGGCAGCATGCCGTGGCCTGTATGACGGCAAGTCAATGTCGCCAGGTTCGCACAGGTCTAATTGCCGTCGTCCCATCCTTCGTTCCTTCAGCGGACTCCACCGCCTGCCGGGATGGCGGTGCCGCGATGGCTATGTGGCCTCGACGCGGCCCCTTGGGCGGAGCTCTCCTAGTCGTCGCTGCTGGAATTCACAACTGAACGTGGTCGGTCAGTTACACATCCTCCGTTAAGTGCTTGCGTGACGCAAGTGCGTGGCGCATGAGCGCCGATGAACGCTGTGCGCCTGAGCCAGCCGGCTTCGCTGGACGCTCCGGAAACACCGTTTAGTCCAGATTGCGACGCGACCGGGGCTCGGGACCACGGTGGTTCGGCCAGCGTCGTTCGGTCGCGCTTGGTCCGGGCACCGTGCGAGATGCGCGATAGGCGTTCGGAATATTGGGAATGCCAGTGGCTTGAAGTGGAGAACAGGGGGCCGACCACGATTAGGGCACTGCTCAACGTCATCTGGCTGACCTTCGGTGGCCTGTGGATGGCCATCGCCTACGTCGTCGCCGGCATCATCTGCTTCTTGCTGATCATCACGATCCCGTTCGGCATTGCCGCTATGCGCATCGCCGGCTACGTGCTATGGCCGTTCGGGCGAACCGTCGAGGCCCGCCGCACCAGTGGCCTGGGCTCCCTCATCGGCAACATCATCTGGATCGTCCTGTTTGGCTGGTGGCTCGCGCTCGGGCACTTGCTCACCGGGATCGCAATGTGCCTGACGATCATCGGCATCCCCCTTGGGCTGGCTAGCTTCAAGATCATCCCGGTAACCCTCATGCCGCTTGGGACCCAGATCGTCCCGGTCGATGATCGCCGACCCGGCGCGGGGTGGTGACGGCCAGCACGCCCGGCGCGGGGTGGTGACGGCCAGCTCCCGGTTACGGCGCCGCGAGGTGACGGTTACGGCGTCGGGAGATGATTTGCCTGATCTGTCGGTTACAGCAGGCGCGAAGCCGTATGGGCGTAGTCGGCTGCGTCGTGAACGTACGGTTCGCGACAATTGTGACAGGGCTACCCAGCTCGGTCGGCGACGAACGCACTGACAGCAATCCCCGGGCGCGAGCCTTCCGAACTACCCATAGGACTCCATCTGACCAGGGAAGCGTTTGTCGAGCGACCTTGCCAGGGAATGCCTGGGCCTAAACGTAAATCATCGGGGGTGTTGATGCGCAGCAGCGATCCGGCTGTCACGCGCGCCGACACCCTACGCGTGCGCTGGCTGACGGTCGTCGTCATCGTGATGGCCGTCCTGACGCTGGGCTGGCCACTGATCAACCTCGCGGTTTCCAACCGGAGCATGCTCGCGGCCGGCACGATCCTGCGACTCGGGCCAGGCAAAGCCGACCTGGCTCGGTTTTCGGTCGGACCGGGCTGGTCGATGGTGCCGTCCGCGACCAATCCCCGGTTGGACTACTCGCTGCGCCGCGGCGCCGTCGGCATGACCGTCTCCTACGTCCCCGTCATCAACGGCGCGCAGCCGGCGGAATTGTGGGCCGGACTTCGGAACGTCGTCCGGATCAGCGAGCCTGGATTTCACCTGGGCCCGCCCTCGCCCTACACGACGGCCCAGGGTCGCAAGGGCGCCATGGGCATCCTGGCCAGCCCGGAGGACAGGGGGATCGCCACGATCGTCCGCAGTGCATCGGGCGCATTCGCCATCGAGATGATCCTCATTGCCCCGCGGCACGCGAGTCTCGCGAACCTCGCGCCCGCTCGCCGGATAATGCACTCGCTCCGGATCCCGGCGCCCTAACAATGATCAGTCCCCTGAGCAGCGCACCGGTCGCCGCCAGTTCCAGAGACCCAAGCATCCGGGCAGTGCGCATCACCGCGGCCGTGCTGTGCATGCTCGGAGCCGCGATCCTGGGCGTGGAGTTCTCTCGCTACCTGTCCGTATTTCCTGGCCCGGCCACGCTGGCAGTGGTGCTGGAACTCCCCCTGCTGGTGGTTGGCTTCTCCGTATTTCGGCTACTGCGCCCGATCCGCCCTCCGGCACTCATCTGGTCGGGCGCTGCCCTGGTATGGGGCGCAACTGCCGCAACTGGCTGCGCCCTGCTCGCCAATCAGGGCCTGATCTCGCTGTGGGCCAAGGCCGAGGGCGTCGGGTTCGCGTCGAACTGGTCGGCCTCGCTGTCGGCCCCGCTGAACGAGGAGGTCCTCAAGCTCTGCGGAGTCGTCATGGTCGTGCTCGCTGCGCCGCAGGCGGTCAGGGGACCACTCGACGGAATGATCTACGGAGCGCTGACTGGCCTCGGATTCCAGGTGGTGGAGAACATCACCTACGGACTCGACAGCATTGTGCTGTCTGGCGCGACCGACCCGGACCGCGCGGTGACGAACTCCGTGCTGCTGCGCGTCGGGACGACCGCTATCGGCTCACACTGGACCATGACCGCGGTGGCCGGCGCCGGGATTGGCTTCCTCGTGATTCGCCAGAGCAGGCGAGAAGGCATCGCGCTGGCCATCGTCTGCCTGCTCGCGGCGATGGCGATGCACCTGCTCTTCGACGCGCCGCACCCCGCCGTCCTGGTTAAGGTCATAGTGAACTTCCTCATCGTCGGCGTGCTGTATCTCGTGCTGCGCGACTCCTACGTGAGCAGCGCGCGCGAGGTGCTGGCCGCCTGTGCGGCGTCCGGGATCGTCGGCCCGGCCGAGGCGGCATCGGCGATCAGCAGGCCATCTCGGCGACGCGGCCTCCTCCGGGCGCAACACGGGCCAGAGCGGGATCGCGTGCGGGCACGCCAGCGGGAGGTACTCGCGATCGCCGAGGACGAGATAGCACGCCGCGAGGCGACCGAGCCACTGCTCCGTTAACTGGCCTGGCTGTGGTCGGCGTGACCACCGGCTGCCCGGCGACGCGCACGGTCCCGCCACGTTCCCGTGATCGTGGCAATCGCGGAGCCGAGGAACACCAGGTTGAACACGATCTGCAAGGTCACCGCCACGCGAGCCGCCTGGCCCGTAGCGTGCACGTCACCGAATCCCACGGTGGCAAGCGTGCTTATCGAGAAGTACAGACCGTCGGTCTTGGTGTGCAAGCTAACGAATTGGCCGGGTATCTGTGCTAGTGCGACATCGGCATAGGAGAAGAAGAGGACGGTGATGCACAGCAGCAGCACCAGCGCCCGCACTCGCGTCTGTTCTCGAGCCCGGAGCAGCCTGCGGATACTGAGCACGATGAGCACGGCTAGCACTCCCAGCCCGCATCCGAACAGCACCGACCAGGTCGCCTCGCTTATCGGGCTGGGCACTGGCAGCACGTAGTAGATCACGGTAATGATCGCCACGAGAGCGCTAGTGCCCGCAAACTGCCAGAGTGCACGGGAATCGGATTCGGTCACCGGACGCCGTGCCCTGCCTGAGCCCGCATCCGCCGATTGTGGCACGCGCCTCAGCGCAATCCCGTTTCACCCTTTCATGAGGGGAACGAGGCGCGTCCTCGTGACTCCTGGCACCGCCAGCGAGCGCCGGCTCAGCGGAGGCCGAGTTCCGCGATGATGGTGTCGGCCAGTTGCTCGGGCGGCTTGGTCGACGGCACGACGAGCACTCGCTCCTCGTCCGGCTCGGGTGGCTCAAGCTCAGCGAACTGGCTGGCCACCATCGCGGCGCCGAAGAAGTGCCCGTGCCGGACACGGCAGCGCATAGCCGCCTGTTCCCGGCTGAGTTCCAGGAACACCATCGTGGCCTGCGGCCGGGTGGCCAGCAGAGCCTGGCGATATCGGCGGGCCAGCGCCGAACACGCCACCACCGCCGACTGGCCGATGGCGAGGTGCTCGTCCATCCACGCGCCGATGGCCACGAGCCAGGGCCACCGGTCGCTGTCGTCGAGCGGCCAGCCCGACCGCATCTTGGCGATGTTGGTGGCCGAGTGGAACGAGTCGCCGTCGGCGAATTCCCAGCTCAGCTTGTCGGCAATCAGCTCACCGAGCGTTGTCTTCCCGCTGCCGGCCACACCCGCAACTATCAGGATCATCGGGGGCGAGCCTACTCGCGCGCCAGGTTCCCTGCCGACATGCGGTGGCTGCCTCAATGGTGCGAGGCTGTTACCCGATGCCACCAGCCATCGGGAGGAGTACGTGGTGACAGACCAGGTGGATGCGCTCGTTATCTTCGGAGCGACCGGCGATCTGGCCAAGCTGGAGACTTTCCCGGCTCTGGTCGGGCTGGTTGACCGCGGCGTCCTGAATGTTCCGGTGATCGGCGTGGCCAAGAGCGGCTGGGGACTCGACCAGTTCGGCGACTACGCGCAAGCCTCGCTGCGGCTCAACAACATGGATCCGAAGAGCCCTGCCGCCACCAAAATGCTGGGGCTGCTCAAGTACGTGGACGGGGACCTGGACGACCCGGCGACCTACGAGGCGATGTCGAAGGAACTCGGCGAAGCGCAGCGCGCGCTCTACTACCTGGAGGTGCCACCCTCGCTGTTCGGCCGGATCGCTGACGGGATAGCCGCCGCAGGGCGCGCCAAGAATGCCAGGGTCATGGTGGAAAAGCCGTTCGGGACCGACCTGGTGAGCGCACAGCAGCTGAACGCGACGATGCACCAGCACTTTCCCGAGGAGTCGGTGTACCGGGTCGACCACTGGCTCGGTCTCGAGCCGGTCGAGAACCTGTTGTTCGTCCGGTTCGCCAACTCGATCCTCGAGCCGCTGCTGCGGCGGGAGCACGTAGCCAGCATTCAGATCACGATGGCCGAGGCGTTCGATGTGGCCGACCGCGGCAGCTTCTACGACAAGACCGGGGCGATCAGGGACGTGCTGCAGAACCACATGCTGCAGGTGCTGGCGACCGTGCTGGCCGAGCCGCCGGATGGCAGCGGGCTGTCGGACTGGCGGGATGTGAAGTCGCAGATCATCGGCGCGCTGACCCCAATGAGCAAGGAGACGACGGTGCGCGGCCAGTACGACGGCTACCTGGACGTCGCTGGCGTCGCGCCCGGCAGCACAACCGAGACCTACGTGGCGGTCAGGCTGAGTGCCCAGTCCTGGAGGTGGGCGGACGTACCGATCCTGATCCGAGCGGGCAAGTGCCTGCCGGTAACCGCGACCGAGGTGGTTTTCAGGTTCCGCAAACCGCCGCACGAGACCTTCCAGCTCGGCGGTGAGTCCGGTGC
>JASIBJ010000320.1 GCA_030045215.1 Streptosporangiaceae bacterium
CTTCGCCGGCATGACGGCGGCCAACGCGCAGCTCGGGCTGACCCAGACGGTGATGGGGCCGCCGGGACAATGGGGCCTGACGAAGACCACCGTCTCCGACCAGCTCCGCCTGCTGGCCGACCTGACCGAAAAGACGTCTGTGCTGTCGTCAGCGAGCCAGGACTACGAACTGGACCTGATGGCCGACGTGCAGGCCAGTCAGCGGTGGGGGGTGTCCGCAGCGGCGACTCCAGGTACCAGCTACGCGATCAAGGACGGCTGGCTGCCCGACCCGGTGACCTGGGTGACCAACAGCATGGGCGTGGTCGACCACGACGGGCAGCGCCTGCTGATCGTGGTGCTGGCAAGCGGCCAGCGGACGGAGGCCTTGGGGATGGCGCTGGACGCCGCCGCGGCCGCCGACGCCGCCCGGATTGCGACGGACACCTAGGCCGCCTCTTCCAGGTGCCGGCGGCCCTCGCTAGCCGGGCCGCACGGGCCGGTAGGCCGGCTCCCACATCATCGCCTGGATCGCGGCTTCCGGATCCTCGCCGAGGTCGCCGGCGGCGACGCCATCGTCTCGCGCTGCCTGCGCGACGGCGACCGCAACCGCGAGCGACGTAGCGTGCAGCGCTTCGACTTCGGGCAGCAGCGGAGCCCCAGGTGCGCTGGCGTCAACCAGGCTCGCAACCGCGTGCGCGGCCGCGCTGAACATGCCGTCGGTGATCGTGGCCGCACGCGCGGCGATCGCCCCGAGGCCCAGGCCGGGGAAGATCAAGGCATTGTTCGCCTGGCCGATGACGTACCTTGTGCCACGGTAATCGACGGGCGGGAACGGACTGCCGGTCGCGACCAGGGCCCGGCCGCCGGTCCAGGTGAGCAGGTCAGCGGGCGTTGCCTCGGCCAGCTCGGTCGGGTTGGACATCGGCAAGATCACCGGCCGGTCGGCATACAAGGCCATCTCGATCACGATGTCCCGGCTGAACGCGCCGGGCCTGGCCGAGGTTCCGATCAGCACAGTGGGGTGCACCTGCCGCACCACCTCGGCCAGCGCGATCCCGCCCAGTTCGGCGTCCCGCCGCCAGTCCTCGACCTCGGCCGGGTCGCGGCCGTACCGACGCTGGGCCTCGGTGAGTCCGGCGTCACCCGATAGGAGCAGGCCGCGCCGGTCCACGGCCCAGAACCTGGCCAGGGCTTCAGTGTCGGAAAGCCCGGCCACCATCAGCGCGGCCGATAGCTGGTCGGCGATGCCGGTGCCCGCCGAGCCTGCCCCGAAGATGACGATCCGGTGCTGGGTCAGTTCGATTCCGGTGGCCCGCACGGCCGCGAGCACCGCGGCCAGGTTGACCGCGCCCGTGCCCTGAATGTCGTCATTGAAGCTCAGCAACTGCTCGCGATAGCGGGTCAGCAGACGCCGGGCGTTGGCCGTGCCGATGTCTTCCCAGTGCAGCAAGGCGCGCGGGAACACCTTCTGCACAGCGGTCACGAACGCGTCAAGGAACGCGTCGTACTCATCCGCCGGGACCCGCGGATGGCGGTTGCCGATGTACAGCGGGTCCTCGAGCAGGCTCTGCCGGTCCGTGCCCACGTCCAGCATGACGGGCAGGCAGCGGTTCGGGTCGATTCCGGCCGCCGCGGTGTATACGGCGAGCTTGCCGACGGCGATGTTCATGCCGCCGACGCCCCAGTCGCCGATCCCGAGGATGGCGCCGGCGTCGGTAGCGACGATCAGGTCCACGTCATCCCCGGTGAGGCCCGCCGCTAGCAGTGACTGCTCCATCAGCTCGGGCTGATCCACCGACAGGTAGATCCCGCGCGGCCGCCGGTACTCGTGGCTGTAGTGCTCGATAGCCTGGCCGACCGTCGGGGTGTAGACCACCGGCAGCATCTCGCTCAGGTGGTCGGCGAGCAGCCGGTAAAACAGGACCTCGTTCCGGTCGCGGACCTCATTCAGCAGGACGTTACGGTCCAGGTCAGAACTCTGCCTCAGGTACTGCGCGTAGACTCGCCCGGCCTGCTGGTCCAGCGTCAGGTAGCCGGCCGGGATGAGCCCGATGAGGCCAAGCTCGCGCCGCTCCTCAAGGCTGAAGGCGGTGCCCTTATTGATCCGCGCGTCGGCGAGAATCGGCCGTCCGCGTAGCGTCGTCCGCCAGGCACCCTGGCTGTCTACCCACAGCGTCCGCACCGCGAGTTCCCTTCGGCCGTACCCGACGCAATCCGGTAGTCAGTGTCCCAGGATGTGCCCGGTAACGGCAGGCCGGCTCGGCCGGTGCGATCGCCCGATGCTAGCCAGGAAACTCCCGGCGGAAGTACTCGACGGTCGGCCGCAGCCCGTCGTCCAGGTCGACGGCGGGCTTCCAGCCCAGCAGCTCAACGGCCCGGCTGATGTCAGGCCTACGGCGGACCGGATCGTCGGCAGGCAGCGGCCGGTACTCGATCGGCGAGGTGCTGCCGGTGAGCGCGAGCACCTTCCTGGCCAGCTCCAGCATCGTGAACTCGCCGGGGTTGCCGAGATTGATCGGCCCGGTCACGTCGGGCGCCGAGTTCATCAGCGCGATGAGGCCATCGACCAGGTCGTCGATGTAGCAGAAGGAGCGGGTCTGGGAGCCGTCACCGTAGACGGTCAGCGGTTCCCCGCGCAGAGCCTGAACGATGAAGCTCGAGACAACTCGCCCGTCGTTCGCCAGCATGTTCGGGCCGTAGGTGTTGAAGATCCTGGCCACCTTGATCGGCAGCCGGTGCTGCCGGTAGTAGTCGAAGAAGAGGGTCTCCGCGCAACGCTTGCCCTCGTCGTAGCAGGACCGGATGCCGATCGGGTTGACGTTGCCCCAGTAGGACTCTGACTGCGGATGAACCGCCGGGTCTCCGTAGACCTCGGACGTGGAGCTGAGCAGGATCCGCGCGCCGATCCGCTTGGCCAGTCCCAGCATGTTGATGGAGCCGTGCACGCATGTCTTGGTGGTCTGAACCGGGTCTCGCTGATAAAACACCGGGGAAGCCGGGCAGGCGAGGTGATAGATCTGATCGGTCTCGATATACAGCGGGAACGTGACATCGTGCCGAATGAGCTCGAAGCGCGGCTCTGTGAGCAGGTCGAGCACATTCCGCCGGGCGCTGGAATAGAAGTTGTCCACGGCCAGCACTTCGTGTCCCCGGGCCAGCAGCCGCCGGCACAGATGCGACCCGATGAACCCCGCCCCGCCGGTCACGAGCACCCGGAGCGGTCCCCGCGCCTGGGTCGCTGGGGCTGGCTGTCTAGGTGTTTCTTGCACGAAGGCTTCGCTCCCCTTTACTTTCCTATTACCTTCCTAAACCCCCTGAGCTGTAAAGATTTGATTCTTTACCCCATATTTGCCCCAGAGGTGCCCTGTAAGCTTAGCCGCGTGAAGCTGTCAATCCTGATGCCGGTGTACAACGAGCATGCCACCCTGGCCTCCGCGATCAAGGAAGTGCTCAACGTCAACTTCCCGTGCGAGTTCGAGCTGGTCATCGTCGACGACGGCAGCACGGACGGCACCAGGGACCTGTATCCGCAGCTTGCAAACGACCCGCGGATCAGCCTGCACATGCACGACCGCAACCAGGGCAAGGGCGCGGCGATCAAGACGGCGGCGAGCGTGGCCACCGGCGACTACGTCATCATGTGCGACGCCGATCTCGAGTACGACCCTGGGGACATCCCGAGCCTGCTGGCACCCGTGCTGGCCGGAGACGCCGAGGTGGTCTACGGCACGCGCAGCTTCGGCAGCCACAACTCGTTCTCGTTCCTGTACGTGCTCGGGAACAAGGGCGTCACGATGTGCGCGAACGTGATGTTCAACTGCTTCATCAGCGACCTCGAGACCTGCTTCAAGCTGATCCCGACCGCGCTGTACCGGGAGCTGGACATCACCGAGACGGGGTTCGGCATGGAGGCCGAGGTCACCGGGAAGCTCCTGAAGCGCGGTATCCGCCCGTACGAGGTGCCGATTTCGTACAAGGCCAGGAGCCGCGAGGCGGGCAAGAAGCTGACCTGGCGCGATGGCGTCGAGGCCGTATGGATCCTGACCAAGATCAGGGTGTCCCGCCAGGGCGGTCGGCGCGCGGCCAGGTAAGACCAGCCTGACAAAGACCGGCACGCTGATGCTGGCGCTCCGGCCGGCTTCGGCGCGGCGCCGGTCGGAGAGAGCCGCCTAGTCCGCGCTGTCGCCTGTCCACAGCGCACGCACCGCGTCAATGGTGTCCGCCTCGGCGGGGTTCTTGTCCGGCCGGTACCTCAGCACCCTGGCGAACCTGAGCGTCACCCCGCCCGGGTAGCGGCTGCTGGCCTGCACCCCGTCGAAGGCGATCTCGACTACCAACTGCGGCCGGACCCGGACCACTCCCCGGCGGATGCCGTCGGCGGACTGCGGTGGATCGGCCAGTTCGAGCAGGCGCTCGGTTTGCCAGGTCAGCACCGCGTCGGTCAGGCCCTTGAAGGTCTTGCCGAGCATGACCGCCGTCCCGGTGGCCGGGTCGCGGGCACCAAGGTGCAGGTTGGACAGCCAGCCCTGGCGGCGGCCATGACCCCACTCGGCCGCCAGCACGATCAGGTCGAGCGTGTGCCGCGGCTTCACCTTGATCCACTCGCTGCCCCGTCGGCCCGCCCCGTAGGGTGCGGTCACGGACTTGACGACGACCCCCTCGTGCCCGCGGTCGATCGCCCCGGCGAAGAACTCCTCCGCCTGCGTCACATCCCCGGTCACGACCCGAGGGATCACGAGTTCAGGCGGGGCGACCGCGGTAAGGCGCTCGAACCGCGCGCTGGCAGGCTGATCGATGAGGTCCTCGCCGTCGTGGTGCAACAGGTCGAACAGGAAGAGCGTGAGCGGCACGCTCTCGCGCTCCGCGCCGGCCTGGCTGGCCGCGCGGGCCGAGGTGACCTGGAAGGGCCGCGGCCGTCCGTCGGGGTGCAGCGCGATCGCCTCGCCGTCGAGCACGGCAGCCGAGGCCGTCAGCGTCATGGCCGCCGCGGCTATCTCGGGCACCCGCGCGGTGATGTCGTCCAGCGTCCTCGTGAAGACCCTCACCTCCGGCCCGGTCCTGTGCACCTGGACCCGGATTCCGTCGATCTTCCAGTCCACCGCAGCCGGCGAGATCCGGTCCATCGCGGCCGCCACCGTGGGCTCGGATGCCGCGAGCATCGGGCGGATCGGCCGACCGACCTGAAGCGAAACGGCCCGCAGGGCGGCGGCGGCCTGCCCGTCTCCCGCGCCCAGGGCCGCGCCGGCGGCGTCGGCCAGCGAACCGCTGAGCTGGTAGGCCCGGCGCACGTCGGCGGCGGGTACTGCCGCCGCCCTGGCGATCGCGTCGGTCATGACGCCGTCCAGCGCACCCTGGCGCAGGTCTCCGGCGAGCAGTCGCACCAGGAACTGGCGCTCCGACTCGGTCGCGCGGCTCAGCAAGCCGGCCAGCAGGCTCCGGCGCTCGGCCTGGGAACCCTGGCCGGCCAGCGCGCCGATCCGGCCGAGGGCGGCGTCGGTCTCGGTCAGGGTCAGCTCTGGCGCGGCCGCTGGTTGGCCCAGCCCTGGATGTGCCAGGCCGGGCTGGCCAAAGCCGCCCATCAGGTCGGTGAGGGCCGCATAGCCGACCCCGATCTGCCGTTGGGTGAGATCGCCGGACAGGAAAGAGACCGCCACGCCGATCTCGGGCGGCGGCACGTTGCGCAGCAGCTGCGCGATGTGGTCTATCTTGGCCAGCCGGCCCGGCGCCGAGGCCACGGCGGCCGACGTGCGCACCACGCTATCCAGCAGCATGTCGGTTACAGCCAGCCCTTCTGCTGCGCGAGTTCGACCGCCTCGGCCCGGTTCCGAGCGCCGAGCTTCTGGATCGCGGCGGACAGGTGGTTGCGGACGGTGCCGTTGGACAGGTGCAGCCTGCTGGCGATGTCGGCAATCGCGTCGTGACTCGCGGCCGCCGCAAGCACCTCGGTCTCCCGGTCGGTCAGCGGGCTGTCGCCCTGCGCGAGCGCGGCGGCCGCCAGCGCCGGGTCGACGACCCGCTGGCCGGCGGCGACCTGCCTGATCGCCGCGGCCAGGTCGGCGGCTGGGGCGTCCTTGAGCAGGAACCCGCTGGCTCCGGCGGCCATCGCCGCGCGCAGGTAGCCAGGACGGTCGAACGTGGTGACGATGACCACCTTGCCCGAGAACCCGGACTTGGCGAGTCGGCCGGCGACCTCGATCCCGCTCGGACCCGGCATCTCGATGTCCAGCACGGCCACGTCCGGCTCGAACTTCCGGGCCATGGCGAGCGCCTCATCGCCATCCGCGGCCTGCGCGACCACCTCGATGTCCGGCTCGAGTTCCAGCAGCGCGACGAGCGCCTGGCGGACCATGGTCTGATCCTCCGCAATCATGATCCGCACTGTCATCCGCCCATTCTCAT
>JASIBJ010000321.1 GCA_030045215.1 Streptosporangiaceae bacterium
CGGGCGAACAGGACGCACAGGACCAGGTTTGCCAGCGGGAAGTGCAAGAGGAAGATCCACAGGTCGCCAGTGCCAATGGCGAGCGCGGTCTGCAGCGTGAGGATGACCACCATGATCATTACCAGGCCAGGTACGGACCCGGTCATGACCTTGCGGATCCCTGCCGTAATCCAGGTTGCAGCCAGGCCGGCCAGCAACCCGACGTTCCGGCCGCCCAGCCACGCCCCGATCGCCAGGGCGGCGACCGGAAACCCGATCGATTCGATCAGGTTCCAGGCGGCCGTGCGCGCCAAGCACCACGGCGGGGGGAGTTCCAGGTCCTGGCCCACCGAGCCAGTGTAGGAGCTAGCCGAAGGCTGCCGGGCCCAGCGCCGAAGGCGCGGCGAAACAGGGCGAAACCGTGCTGACCTGGTCATGCGAACCGGGCGGCGAGCAAGCGGTAGACACGGGGAAGACCGACCTTCAGGCGGGCCGGAAGCGACAGCCACGCGGGAACGACGATGTCGTCTCGCCCGTGCTCCACCGCGTCGGCGATGACATCCGCTATTCGCGCGGCGCTGAGCAGCCGGGGGTGCTGCCGCTCGTAAGGCACCTTGCGCCGCTCAAAGAAAGCGGTGTCGACGACGCCAGGGCTCACCAGGCTTACCCCTATTCCGGCCGGCCGCAGTTCCGCCCGCAGGGTCTCGGCCAGGCACCCGAGACCGGCCTTAGTCGCGGAATACCAGGCCTCGCCGGGTGCGCCGACCAGCCCGGCGATCGACCCGACGAAGACCAGCCGGCCAGTTCCCGGAGTCAGGTGGGGTATCGCGGCACGGGCCAGATGCGCGGCAGCACGCAGGTTGACATCGAGGAGCGAGTCAATGTCCGACTCGTTCATGGACGCAAAAGAGCCTGCCCAGCCGATTCCGGCGTTCGAGACCACGATGTCCAGGCCGCCGAGGGAACCAGCCGCAACCGAAACGGTGCGCTCGGCGCAACCAGATTCGCGCAGATCCCCCGCGATGACGACGCCGCTGGTGTCGGCGGCGACCGCCTGCATGGCCGCCAGGTTGCGACCGCCTATGGCTACGAGGGCGCCGCGGGCGGCGAACGCCCTGGCCGTTGCCGCCCCGATGCCACTTGAGCCCCCGGTGATGAGCGCCCGCAGTCCGGTCAGAGGCCAGCGCTGGCGACCAGAAGAAACCGTCACCAGCTCACCGTCCTCGGCCTGCAAGTCTGCGCGCGGCTGCGACCGCCCCGAATACCGCGCAACCCCGAGAAAATCAATATCTGCCATCGGCAGTGCGCCGATGGCAGATATGGCTATTCCGCCGAGCAGATATAAACGCTGTCGGCAAACGCGGTCGCCGGCAGAATAGCTAGTTACTACAGCTCGATGATAATCCAGTCGACCATGCATGCCAGCAGGCAGCAGGCGCCAGCAAGAAGTAGACCTACTCGCGCTTCCTTTCCCATGGCCTCCCCCTCAACGCACTCGTGAACAGCGAACTGAAAGCGGATACCCGCACGCGACTGGAACAAAACCGCTCGATTGCAAAGGTATCATCAACGCCCACTAACGATGAGAGGCCATGCGTGACGGGGCGCTTTGGCTGGGTAGGTTCACCCCGCGCGAAGAGGTCCTAGCTGCTGTAGCCAACCCAGCGAAGCGGCGGTGAAAGCCTCACCCAGTCCGCATAGAAGACGCGGTATTACGTGCGCAAACATCGCACGGCATGTTCTGTCGGTACTTCGCCGATAAGGCGGATCTGTTCGAAGGGCGTGTTACCTGATCGGCAGCTTCGGGCGTACCTGGATTCCTCGCCATGATGGGCACAGGTAACATGATCTTTTTGGAGAATACGGGGCAACGTTGAGGACACGGGGGAAACGTGGGGAATCCAGGGTCGGGCAGGTTGCCTGAACGGGGCGAGACCTGTTCCCGGTTACCGCCGTCGTAGCTGGACTCGGTGCCGCCGTCGTCCTTGGCATGTCGTCGGTCGCCGAGCAGCGCGGCACCAAGCGCGTCAAGACCCGGCGAGCGCTATCGCCGAAGATCTTGCTCGACCTCGTCAGGCAGCCGCTCTGGGTTATCGCCATCGGCGGGAGCGTGCTCGGGTTCGCGCTCCAGGTCGTCGCGCTCAAGTACGGGCCCCTCGCCCTGGTCGAGCCGCTCCTGGTGTGCGACCTGATCTTCGCCGTCACTATCAACTCGTACCTGCGCCACCGGTTCGATCCGATCATTCTCGGCGGGGTCCTCGCGACCGCCGCTGGCGTGGCGGGTTTCCTGATAATCGGCCGACCCTCCAGCGGCGTGTCGACTGTCAGCTTCTTCGTTGTGCTACCCCTGGCAGCAGGGCTCGTGGCGTGCATCGCGGGATGCCTCGCAGTCGCCAAGCGCAGTGACGACCTGCGCCCGCTTGCGCTGGCACTTGCCTGCGGAATCTGCTACGGCACTTCGGCCTTCCTCGTCAAGCTGGTGGTCTCCGACGTAAGCGGGGGCCTCCCCCACGTGCTGACCGACTGGCCGATATATGCGCTGGCGATAGTCGGACCGGCGGGTTTCGTGCTCAACCAGGATGCCTTCCAGCAGGGCACGCTGCTCGCGCCGGTGCTGTCCATCATCACCGCGTGCGACCCGGTTATCTCCATTGCCCTCGCCTACCTCTGGCTTGACGAGAGGCTCAGCAGCAGCCCGGCTGCGATAGCGGGCGAGGTCACATCGCTGCTCGTCATGATCACGGGGATCTACGTGCTCGCGCACCACTCGCCCATGGTGGTGCAGAAGCTGAAAGAGGAGGAGGCCGCCAAAGCAGCAGGTAGCGCCCCGAATGAACAGGCTAGGCATAAGCGCTAGAGCTGAGATCCCGTTCGCTGTCACAGTCCGATCGGCTCGCCCGTCTGTCCGGTATGAGAGCTGACTGGGATGTGATCGTGATCGGAGCAGGCCTGGCCGGACTGGCAGCCGGGGCCACCGCAACCAGGGCCGGGTACACGACGCTGGTGGTTGACGCCCACCCGCCGGGCGGCAGGGCCCGGATCACCAACCGGGATGGCTTCGTATTCAACCGGGGGGTTCACGCACTCTACGAGGGCGGGGCTGGGCGGGAGGTCCTGCGGAGCCTAGGGATCGAGCCGCGAGGCAGCTCGCCGCCACTGGGTCGCTACCACGCCCTTGCTGGCGGCGAGCTCCACCTCCTGCCGACGAACCCCGACTCGCTGCGACGCAGCACGCTCCTCGGCCGCAAGGACAAGGGGGCGTTTGCGGCGCTCCTGGCGCAGCTGCCCCTCCTGCAGCCGCAACGGCGAGCCGGCACCTCGGTGTCGCAGTGGATCGCCGAGGCCGGCTTCGGGCCAGCGGGCGCCGCCGTCGTCAGCGCACTGGTCCGGCTGACCACCTATGCCTCCGACATGAGCACGTTGGGCGCCGATGCCGCGGTCGCCCAGTTGCAACTGGCCGCGAGGGGGGTTTTGTACCTGGACGGCGGCTGGGCCCAGCTGATTGCCCGGCTGAGCGCGCTCTGCCAGGTGCGCACCAGGGTCAAGGTCACCGGCGTCGCATCCGTCGCCGGCCGGGTCGAGGTAACCACGAGCAGCGGTCCGCTGGTCGCGCACTCGGTGATCATCGCCGTCGGCCGCCCGGCGGCGGCCATCGGGCTGCTGCCCGCTGACCCAGGATGGGGCGACCTCGGTCCCGAAGTGACGGCCGCCTGTCTCGACGCCGGCCTGCGGCGGGTGCCCGACCCTGGTTATGTCCTCGGCGTTGATACGCCCGTGTACGCGACACTCCAGTCGCCGCCTGCCCGCCAGGCGCCAGCGGGCCAGGCGGTCGTCGGGGCCGTCCGTTATGGTGCCACCGAGGCCAAAGCGGACCGGGCCATCCTCGAAGCGCACCTGGCGCGAGCCGGCGTTCGGAAGGAAGACGTGGTGACCAGCCGATTCCTTGCCCGCATGGTCGTCGCTGGCGCGGCGCCGATTGCGGCGCGCGGCGGACTCACCGGCCGGCCCGCGGTCGATGCCACTGGGCTGCCGGGCGTCTACCTGGCCGGCGACTGGCTCGGGCCGACGGGCCTCATCGCCGACGCTGCCCTGGCTAGCGGGCAAAACGCCGCTCTCCGCGCCGTACAAGCCTTCCCGATCGCAACCGCGACGTGAACCACGATCCATTCGATGCGGCCAGGCCCCGGATCCGCGGCCTGGCCTACCGGATGCTCGGCACCCTCGCCGACGCCGACGACATCGCCCAGGACACCTGGCTGCGCTGGCAGCGAGCCGGCGGCGCGCACATCGCGAACGCCGAGGCCTGGCTGGTCACCACGGCCACCCGTCTTTGCCTCGACCGGCTCCGCTCCGCCGCCAGGGCCAGGGAGACCTACCCGGGGCCATGGCTGCCCGAGCCGATCGTGACTGACCCCAGCCCGGAGAGCGCGGCCGAGCTATCGGACTCCCTGACCCTGGGCTTCCTGGTGCTGCTCGACCAACTCGGACCAGTCGAGCGGGCGGTATTCGTACTTGCGGACGTATTCGACGTGCCTTACGCCGAGATCGCTACCACTGTGGGACGCTCCGAGGCGGCATGCCGGCAGATCGCCAGCCGGGCCCGCCGCAGGCTCAGGCCGGACAAACAGCCGCACCAGACTGCTGCGGCCGACCGCGAGCTCATCAACGGCCTGCTCCGCGCGCTGGCCTCGGGCGACGTCAACGAGGTCGTCGCCCGCTTGGCGCCGCAAGTCGTATGCATTACTGACGGTGGTCCCAAACGCCGGGCCGCTCGCCGCGCCGTCGTCGGTTCCGGCAAGGTAGCCCGCCTGCTCACCAGCGTGGCCCGCCGCAACCACCACCTGGCGACGCGGCCGGCCGTCGTCGGTGGCTACGCCGGTGCCATTCTCGCGGATGGCGAGACGATCGAGCAGGTGATGGCGGTGACGTCGAAGGACGGCCTCATCACAGCCGTCTACTTTGTCGGCAACCCCGACAAACATGTCTCAGTCGGCCACCGCCTGTCGATCGAATAGCCACCGGGCCCCGGCACGAGCAGCCGACCCCATGAGGCGCGGCTTTGATTTGCCGGTCACTGACCCACTGCCCCCTGCGGTCCAGAGCAGGCTGGGCTGAATCAGCGGGCCCCTGCTGCGAGCCACTCCGAGAACGTGCCGGAGGTCAGCCGGGCGGACTCGTCAGGCAGCAGGACTTCGCCGGCCATGTCCGGGCCGAAGATACCCCGCCAGGTCGGGACGAGCGTGATGTCCTGACCACGGGCAGCAAACGTGCGCCTGGCCATGTCAACGAGATCCTGAGTTTCCGGGCCCGCGATGTCGAGCCCGGCGTTGAGTGGCGCGGCAACAGCAACCTCCGCGAGCACTGCCGCCACATCAGCAGGAGCGATCGGCTGCACGAGGAGCGGGGCGATGGTGGCGACTCCGTCCCGCTCGGACCAGCCGGCCACCATGGCGGCGAAATCATGGAACTGGGTGGCCCGGACGATGGACCACGGAACCGGGCCGCCGGCGACGAGGCGTTCCTGCTCGCGCTTGCCCGCGTAATGCGGCGCGCGCTGGTCATGGTCCAGCCCGACGATGGACAGCAGGACATGCTGGCGCACTCCCGCCCGAGCCTCGGCGGCGAGCAAATTGCGCGTGGCGGTGCCGAAGAAGTCGACGATTTCTGCCCGGTCCGCTGAGGGGATGTTAGTGGCGTCGATCACTGCGATAGCGCCCCGAAGCGCCTCCGGAAGGCCGTCGCCGGTGTACACATCGACGCCGGCGCTCCTGCTGATGGGCACGGTCTCATGACCCGCGCCCTCAAGCGCACTGATGGTGAGCCGTCCTATCCGGCCGGTGGCGCCGGCGACCGCGATCCGCATGATGTTGCCCTCTCACGTCGACCATTGAACATCTCTCGGAAGCTAGGTAGTCATCATTGCCGACCGCGATAGCGAGCCCATCCACCACTGCCTGGACGGTCGTCCGCTGTCGACTGCTCAAGCCGGGCTATCCGCGCACCACGTGCCGGCGCATTTGGGCCGGCCGGGCCGGGCGACGGACACCGATCGGCCCCGGCCGTTCGTATGCTGAGAACTCACGGCCGACGATGCGGCCGGCAACTTGTGGCTGGCGGACCTGCGGGAGGTGACGACATCAACTCGTTGGTGCGAGACGTGATGACCAGATCCGTCGTGTTCGTCCGCAAGGACGCCTCATTCAAGGACATGGCCGCGATGCTGCGGAGCCGGCGGATCAGCGCGTTTCCCGTGCTCGACGCCAGTGACCGGGTCATTGGGGTCGTCTCGGCCGGCGACCTCCTGGTGAAGGAGGCGGTGCAGGCGGAGGGCGCCAGCCTGCTCGCCGCGCTGCGACACGTCCGCGAGGATGAAAAGGCCGCCGGCCTCACGGCGGCCGACCTGATGACCGCGCCCGCTGTCACTGTCGGTCCCGACGTCCCGGTCGCCCAGGCTGCCCGGATCATGTACGACCGCAAGGTGAAGCGGCTGCCGGTGGTCAACCCGGCAGGCCACCTGGTTGGCATCATCAGCCGGGTAGACGTGCTCGCCGTGTTCAGCCGACCCGACGCGGACATACGCCAGGAGGTCGCCCACGCCGTGCTCCCCGATGTCGCCCCGGCGACCGCGCGCGACCTGCAGGTCGAGGTCAAAGACGGCATCGTTACGCTATCCGGCAGTTCGCAGAGCGAGACTGTCTCGCGTGCCATTGTCGACGCAGTGCGGCACGTCCAGGGCGTGATCGGCGTGCGCAACCGCTTCAGTTAGGACAGACCTCCGGCGCGCTGCGCACGGGTAACTGGGTCCTTGGTCCCGGCGAATCGAGGTTCTTAGGCCCTGCTGCGGCGCGGCGGCACGCCGCGATAGTTCCTGTATGTCGATGACGGAGCACCCGAGCTACCAAGGCTATGCGCGCAGGATCGCGCTATCCCGGCCAGACCTGCCGGCCCAGGCTGAGCTCGCCGCCCGCCACCTGCCGACCCGCCGCTACTGCGACCGCGCGTGCTGTTGCAGCGCCGCGCCGGCCGTCATCGCGGTCATCCCGCTGGGGAGCGCACGCCCGCCCGCCGACCTACTCCTGTGCGGCCATCACTACCGGAGATCGCGCGCCGCGCTGATGGCCAAGGGCGCGATGCTGCTCGACATCAAAGGATTTCCTCTGGCAACCGCGTGGCCAGAGGTGGTCAGCTAGCGCGTACCAGCGCCGGCGCGGCTTCCGTTCCGCCGGGATCCTTCCCCGGATCCTTCAGTTTCCGGTCGGCCAGGGTGGCTCGCCATCGGCCGCCGCGGGCCGAAGTTAGGGACCTTCGCAGGGTCTTTCGGCCCTGGCCGGTCAGCTTCCCAGGCGGGGAACTGGAACCGTCAAGGGAAGGCCGACAATGATCACTCACGGTGAACTAGAAAAGTTGCTGAGCGTCCGGGCCCCCGACGAATCCGTGCTGTCCCTGTACCTGCAGATCCCGCTGGACCCGGCACAGTTGCGCGAACTCCCGGCCAAGGTCACCAACCTCGTCAAGGAAGCGGCCGGCGGTAAGCCGAGCCGACCGGAGGCCGATGATGAGCAGGTTGCCCGCGACGCCGTGGCAGCGTACGGCCGCCAGTGGCTGGGCCATACGCTTGCCGTCTTCGTTTGCGGGCATCTCGGGCTGCTCGAGGTCGTGCAGCTACCTGGCGGCTGCTGCGAGCGTGCCGTGTGGGCGGTGCGCCCCCATGTCCGACCGCTGCTCGCCGCGCTGCAGCGCTATCCCGATCACCGGATCGCGGTCATTGACCGGCGAAACGCCTGGCTGCTGGCGGTGGCTGATGACAGCGTCTACACCGTGGCCAGCGCGCCAGGCGATACCGTCCCGAGCAAGTCCTTCGGCGGCTGGTACGGGCTGGAGTCCTATCGCTTGCAACGGCGCATCCTCGAGCTCGAACGGCATCATTACCGCGAAGCGATCAAGATCCTTAGCCGCGCGACTCGGGAGGGCGGCCTTCAGCCGCTGGTCATTGGCGGCCACGTCGACGGCATAAAGCACCTGCTCGGGGAACTGCCGCAGGAGATCAGGGACGCATATGCGGGCTGCTTCGCCGCCGACGGGCACGCCATAACCGTGGCCCAGGCCAGGAAACTTGCCGCTCCGGCACTAGCGCACTGGGCTGACCAGCGAGAGCAGCAGATCGCCGAGGACATCACCAAGGGCTCGTCCCACCGCCGGGCGGCGCTCGGAGTCCACGCCTGCCTGGCAGCGGTTAACGACGAGGCGGTCAGCCAACTTCTGATCCCAGATCAGGGCATGGTGCCGGGGTATGTCTGCGAGCGATGCGGCGTTCTCAGCATCTCCGGCGAGGAGTGCTGCGACTGGGGCGCCGCTTCGCGCGCAGTTCCCGACCTGCTGGAGGAGATGGCGCTGTGCACCTTGCACGACGGCGGTGAGGTCATTTCCATCCGGAACCCGCAGTTCGCCCCGGCCGCCCTGCTGCGGTAGCAGGCGGGTCTGACCGGCCGCGGCAGATCCAGCCGGAGTCATGTGGGGCCTGAGAGACAGGAGGTACCAGCGATGACGAGCACGCACCCCACTCCAGTGGTAGTTCACACCACGGGAGCTGTCCCCGAGGGATTGCCGAAGCTAGCGAATGTAAAGATCAGCTCGGTACTCCGGCGCGTCAGGGAGCCGGTGCTATCGGCCAGAGTCACGCTGACGATGGCCGCCGATCCGGCGGTGGAGCGACCCGCGCTCGCGCAGGCCACGGTCAGCGTGAACGGCCGGCCGGTTAGAGCTCAGGCTGACGCCCGGACGATGCGCGAGGCCGTAGACCATCTCGTGCAGCGGCTCCGAGTCCGACTAGACCGCGCCGACCGGGCCTGGATGGTGAGGCGCCTCGCCAGCACGGCCGCGAAGCCTGGCGGACTGCGGCACCAGGACCATGTCACCTACCAGGCCCACTGGTTCCCCGGACCTGAAGAGCAGCCAGCGGTAATCCGTCACGCCGGCGTCGCTTCCGCCCGTACGACCGAGGAGGCCAGGGCTGAGATGGAGGCGCTCGACTACGACTTCCTTCTGTTCGTGGACTCAGAGACCGGCCTGGACAGCGTGATCTACCAGACCGTCGATGGCTGCCGTGTGGCCCGCACCCGGCCGCCGGAGGCCGGCGAGCCGGAACCGAACGCCAGGCCGGACTCGACGACCGTCGGCATGCAGGCGCCACCTATCCTGACTGAGGCCGAGGCGATCATCCGGCTGGAGTCGCTCGGGGAGCAATTCGTCTTTTATGGTGACAAGACAACTGGCCGCGGGAGTGTCCTCTACCACCGCTACGACGGCAGCTATGGCCTGCTGACGCCGACCGAGGCATCCGAGTGACGTGCGGCCTGAGTGCAAGGCAACTCGCCCAGCCAATGAGGTTTGCGGCGAGCGCGTGCTCGCGGCGCGTGAAGACGCGGCAGCCGCAGGCGGGAGCGGGCCGACGGGGCGGGGTTGCCGGGCGCGGCCGGTTGCGGGGGCTGGGGAGGGATCGTGGTGTTCGCTAATCGCGATGACGCGGGTCGGCAGCTCGCCAAGCGGCTGGAAACCTTGCGCGGTCAGCCTGTCGTCGTCTTGGGTTTGCCGTGCGGCGGAGTTCCGGTTGCCGCGCAGGTTGCTCGCGCGCTCGGCGCACCGCTGGATGTGATTGTTGTGCGCAAGATCGGCGTGCCGTTCCAGCCCGAGCTAGCGATGGGAGCGGTTGGCGAGGACGGGGTGCGGGTTACCGAGCATCATGTGATCCGGGCTAGTGCCGTCAAACCGGAGGAGTTCGCCGCCGCCGAAGCGCGCGAGCAAGCCGCCGTGACCGCGCGCGCTGCCCGGTACAGAAGTTACCGTCCGCGCGAGCAGCTGACCGGGCGGGTCGCGATCGTGGTCGATGACGGCGTAGCCACCGGATCGACTGCGCGGGCCGCCTGCCAGATTGCCAGGGCGCACGGGGCGGAGCAGGTCGTCCTCGCCGTCCCGGTCGCACCACCGGGCTGGGAGGCGAGGATCGGGGCTGACGCGGACGAGTGCGTCTGCGTCGAGACGCCAGCAAATTTCCATGCGATCGGCCAGTTTTACGAGGACTTCTTCCCGACCACTGACGAGGAGGTGATCGCGTGCCTGGACCTGGCGACGGCCGAAGGGACAGCACCTACGGGGAACGGCCTTGCGGCGGTCGCAGAAAATGATCCGCCCGATCAGGGCGTGGAAGTGCAACCGACCGCCGGGCCGGTGCGGCTGGCTGGCTACCTGACCGTTCCGCGGAAAGCTCAGGGAATCGTGCTGTTCGCGCATGGAAGCGGCAGCAGTCGGCACAGCCCTCGCAACCGCTACGTCGCCACGGTCCTGAACCAGGCGGGCCTCGGCACCCTGCTGTTCGACCTGCTCACCAGGGACGAGGATGCGGACCGCGCCAACGTCTTCGACATCGGGCTGCTCGCCCGGCGGCTCACCGATGTCACCAGGTGGCTGCGCTCACAGCCAACCGCGAGCCGCGCTGCCCTCGGCTACTTTGGCGCCAGCACCGGTGCGGCAGCCGCGCTGTGGGCTGCCGCCGAGCCCGGCGCGGGGATCGGGGCCGTCGTGTCGCGCGGTGGCCGACCGGATCTTGCCCGGCCGCGACTCGCGGCCGTCATGGCGCCGACGCTCCTCATTGTTGGGGAACTGGACGACCTCGTCCTTGGACTTAACCGCGATGCGCAGGCGCAACTGCGGTGCGAGAACAAACTCGCGATCGTGCCCGGTGCGACCCACTTGTTCGAGGAGCCAGGCACGCTGGCTACGGCCGCAGCGCTGGCCAGAGACTGGTTCGTCCGCCACCTCGGCTCTCCGCAAGTCGGCCCTTAGCCTCAGCCGCTGGCCGCCGGCAGTGCGGGAACCGCGGGCGGCTCGGCCGGCAGGCCGGCGGCCCTGGCGCTCTGGCCGCCGAGCGCAATGACGGCCCTCGCGGTGACCAGGTGATAGAGCAGCAGCAGCTGGGTGAGCGCCAGCGCATCGGATCGGTGCAGGTCCGATCCGACGGTGAACTCGCCGAGCCGCTGGGTCCGCAGGTGGCTGGCGAAGTGCATCCTGTCCCAGATCGCCTCCTCCAGCTCGAGCCCTCGCTCAGGGGAAATCGTGCCGCGAATCCGGAGCTCGAGCTCGTTTTCGTGGTCGGTGAGCGTAAGGTCATCGTCACTCGTGCCCACCACGCCGGTCAGGTCCGGGTGCGGCAGCGTGTCACGCAGGAACAGGTGCGCGTCGAGCTGATCAGGGTCGGCAGACGTGCCGGGCATGAACGACACGACGATGTCGGCCTGGTGGCGCTGCGGCCGGATGTAGGCCTCCGAGTCACGCTCGCGCCGATCCAGCTCCCTGAGCACCTGGTCGGTGGAGTATCCCCGCCGTGAGCAGTCGCGCGAGACCTTCCAGCGGCGCCTGAGGTCCTCGGGCGGGTTCAGGTAGACCCGGATGTCGAACATCTCGCGCAGGGCGGCCGTGTGGTTGACGAGCAGCCCTTCGGCTACCACGAACCGCGCCGGGACCAGGTAGACAGGCGGTCCGAACGTGCCGTCGGCGTGCAGGTAGACCGGTTTCAGGATCGCCTCGTTCTGCCGCAGATGCCTGAGGTCGTTGGTCAGGACGTCCAGGTAGTTGCACTCGGGGTCGAGCGGGGTGATCCCCCGCTCGGCCCGCTGCCTCCGGTCGTATCGGTGGTAATCGTCGGCGCAGAAGTGGGTGACCTTATCGTCGCCGAGCACGCGGACGACGCCGCGGGTGATCGTCGTCTTACCTGAGCCAGAATCGCCGGCGATGCTGAGCAGGATGGGCCGCGGCATCAGGTGCTCCCCTGTTCAGGTCTGACCGCGACGAACGACACGACCTGGCCCTGGCGGGCCCGGTCGTAACCGTTGATCTTGATATACGCCTCGGGGTGTGCCCGTCGGCACGACTCGAGCTCCGCGAGCACCGCGGCCGGGTCGGCGGTGCCGAACAGCGGCAGCTTCCACATGGTCCAGTAATGATCGTAAGGGTCGGGCCTGGCCGAGTACTCGATGCCAACGACCAAACGCCTGGACATGATGAAGCGAACCTGCTCCGCGAGCTCGTCGGCAGACATTTCCGGCAGAAAGGAGAACGTCTCCAGCATCATCACTGCATCACATCCAGGGTGTCGATGGTTTCGAAGTCGAACCTGACCTCGCGCCACGTGTCGAGGGCGGCGGCCAGCTCGGGCGAGTGCCCGGCGGCCTGCTTCAGGATGTGCGGGCCTTCGGCGGCCAGGTCGCGGCCCTGGTTCCGTGCCTGAACGCACGCTTCCAGCGCGACCCGGTTCGCCGTGGCACCCGCCCGGCTGCCCTGCGGGTGGCCGGCCGAGCCGCCGCCAAACTGGAACACCGCGTCGTCACCGAAAATCTCGACAAGAGCGGGCATGTGCCAGACGTGGATGCCGCCCGATGCCGCCGGCAGCACGGTCGGCAGCGATGCCCAGTCCTGGTCGAAATAGAGGCCGCGGCTCCGGTCGGCGGCCACGTAGTTCTCGCGTAGCAAGTCGATCACGCCGAGCGTCGTAGCGCGGTCTCCTTCGAGCTTGCCGACCACGGTGCCGGTATGCAGATGATCGCCGCCGGCCAGGCGCAGCCACTTGGCGAGCACGCGGAAGTGGATGCCATGGTCCTTTTGCCGGTCAACGACCGCGTGCAGGGCTCGGTGCACGTGCAGCAGCATCCCGTTGCGGCGGCACCAGCGCGCCAGCGTGGTGTGCGCCGAGAAGCCGCCGACCAGATAATCGTGCATGATGATCGGCGACCCAAGGTCGCGCGCGAACTCGGCGCGTTCGAGCATCTGCTCGCAGTCCGGCGCGGTCACGTTCAGGTAGTGGCCCTTCCGCTCGCCGGTATCCTGCTCAGCCTTGCGCACCGCCTCCATGACGAACTGGTAACGATCGCGCCAGCGCATGAACGGCTGCGAGGTGATGTTCTCGTCATCCTTGGTGAAGTCGAGACCTCCGGCGAGCAACTCGAAACAGGCGCGGCCGTAGTTCCTCGGCGATAGGCCGAGCTTCGGCTTCAGCGTGGCTCCCAGCAGCGGGCGGCCATATTTGTTCAGCCTGTCGCGCTCGACCTGGATGCCGGCCGGCGGACCCTGGAATGTCGTGACCAGTGCCACAGGGATGCGGAGGTCCTCCAGGCGGAGAGCGCGAATGGCCTTGAAGCCGAACACGTTGCCCGTGATCGAGGCCATCATGCTCGTCACGGAGCCCTCCTCGAACAGTTCGAGGGGATAGGCGATATACGCCAGATGCTGATCCGGCCGGCCCGGTACCGGCTCCAGGCGGTAAGCGTGCGCCTGGTAACGCTCCAGCGTGGTGAGCCAGTCGGTCCAGACCGACGTCCACGTAGCCGTAGATGACTCGGCCGCCACCGCTGCGGCCGCCTCCTCCGGGCTGACTTCCGGCTGCGGGACTATCCGGAAGGCAGCCAGGACGTCTGTCTCCCGTGGCTGGTAGCCGGGAGTCCAGTAGATCTCGCGGTATTGCCGCACTCCTGCTTCGAACATGCCTCGAGGGTAGGCGGATTAAGTCATTAGGAAAAGGACAAATTTGTCAATGACTCATAGCAGATTCTCTATGATTGTGCGGCATGGCGCGGACCGGAGGAAGTCGCCGAATGCTCGCGCCGCGGGCCGCCGCAGGCTGGCTTGCGGGAAGAGCACATGCCACGGCCGGCTCAGGGGCGTGCCCGGAACGCTGATCGCCGTGAGCGTTCCCTCGCGCAATTCACGCGCGACGGCGAACCGGGAGATGAGCGTTACCCCGAGACCGACCGCCAGGCCCTGCTTGACAGCGCCATTCGAGCCGAGCGTGAGCAGTTCCGGGGTGAAGTCGCCGCCGCCGCTCATGCCCAGATCAGCCAGCAACCGTTCGGTGGCCAGCCGGGTGCCAGAGCCTTCCTCCCGCAACAGCCAGGGGGTATGTGCCAGGTCGGCGGGCGCCTGCTTGCCCACGACCAGCAGGTCGTTCCCGACGAACGGGTAACCGATCAGCCTGCGGCCAGGAGGCCTGCCGCCGATGCCTATATCGGCGCGTCGTGCCTCGAGCCGCTCGAACACTGTGGCCCTGTTGCCCACCTCGAGCAGGATGCTGACCTCAGGATGCTCCCGCCGGTAGGCCTGGATCAGCGGCGGTACCAGGTACTCACCGGCCGTATTCACGGCGACGAGACGGATCTTGGACCGCTCCGGGTGCGCTGCCTCCTGGGCCGCGTTCCTGCCCTGCTCGAGCAGGCCCAGCACTTCGGCAGCGTACGGGGCGAACGCCTCGCCCGAAGGAGTCAGCCTGACGCCGCGGCCATGCCGCTCGAACAAAGGGGCGTCCAGCTCGCTGGCAAGCGCAGCGACCGCGGCCGACACCGACGGCTGACTGACCAGCAAGTGGCCCGCCGCGGCGTGGACGCTGCCGGTGCTGCGCACGGCCAGGAAGGCGCGGATCTGGGTGAGCGTGATCGCCATCGCATGCCACCTCGTGCCTCGTCGTGTACGAGCCCGACCCTAGCTGGCCGGTGCGTGCTGGCCGGTGCGTGCTGGCCGGAGCGGCGGTTCGGCACCGGCGCGGGACACAAGTCCTTCCGCTTACGGACCTCGGTACCTGCACTGCGGCCGGCCATGAGCATTGAGTTGGCGTAAAGCCACTGTCAGCAGGACAGCGGGAGACGCCATGAACATCACCGTCGATCCCGAACTGCGGCCGCTGCACACGGCAGACGAGGTGACTGCCTACGTTGTGGCCACTGCGGTGTGGGCTCCGTCAGTTCACAACACTCAGCCGTGGCTCTACACCGCCGAGAACACCGAGATCACCCTCCGGGCCGACGCCGGCCGGCAACTGGCCGTGGCCGATCCGGGTGGTCGCGAGATGATGATCAGCTGCGGGGCGGCGCTGTTCACCGCGAAGCTCGCATTGCGGTCGCTCGGGTACATACCCGAGACGCGCGTGCTGCCCGATCCCGGCGACCCGCTGCTGGTCGCCCGGCTGCGGTGGCGCCGGCGGGCCCCGGTGGCGGCACGGGAAGAGCGGCTGCTCAGCCAGGTGACGCGCCGGCGGACGCACCGGGGCGGCTTCGAGCCGGTGCCGCCGCCAGCAGGCCTCATCGAAGCCCTGCGGGCAGACGCGGCCCGCTACGACGCTGCGCTGCGCGTGGCCATCACCGATCAGGCCAGGGCGGCCCTTGCCGCCATTACCGAGATGGCCGACCGCGTCGAGCGTCTGGACAGCGCATACGTCCGCGAACTCGCGGCGTGGGCGCCGCCACCTGGCAGCGCCCGGCTGGACGGCGTCTCTCCGTCGGCGTACCCGGCTCACATCGAGCACACCAGCCCGTATTTCCCTGGCCGCGACTACTCGCTGGGCCGCGGCTGGGGCCTGCCCTTCCCGGCTCGTATTTCAGCCACCAGGTTCACCGGGCTGGTCTGCCTGCTGACCACGCCCGCAGACAGTCCCGCCGCCTGGGTCAACGCGGGCCAGGCGCTCCAGTCCATCCTGCTCACCTCCGCGGCCTGCGGAGTGGCTGCCGCGCTGCATAGCCAGCCCGTCGAGGTCGGCTGGCTACGGGCGGCCATCCGCACTCAGCTCGGCGACGGCAGCTTCCCGCAGCTGGTCCTCCGGCTCGGAACCGTCATCCAGGACGCGATCAGCATCCGGCGCCCGGTCCCGAGCGTCCTCACCGGGACCCGCGAATCGGGTTCCGGTTAAAGTCAGCGGACTCGGACGATCTCGGCGCCCGAGCCTGAGTCCGGCTGCTCGGGGTGATTCTTCTCCTCGCGCCAGAGGACCTCACAGGCGATGTCGCGGCTAGCCAGCGCCCGGTATCCGCCGACCGGTCATCGAAAGCGCGCGAATCCGCACCCAGAAGGGCCGCTCCATGCCGCTGGCCCATGGATGCAGGCCGCCCCGGCTCAGCCTCTCGACTTCGGACTCCTGGTAGACAGCCTCCGCGCGGCCAGTGACGAGAACGCTCCAGCCGGTATGAGTCTGCTCGTCATAATGATCGGCTTCGAACGCAGCGACGCCTTCCTGCTCGGCGGCGGATAGCTTCGATCCGCGCGCGGTGCAGAAGACCGGGTCCTGTCCGTCCATCAGATGATTGACGGGCAGCATGATGATCTCGCCATCCGCGACGAGGCCCACCCGCCCCACCGGCACTGACGCAAGTAGTCGCAGGCACTCCTCAGAGTTCAGGACCTCAAGTCCTGCGCGGTCTGTGGGATGTTCTGTCACCATCGCCCGCTCCGCTCATGTATGGCGCCCCGATCCGCCTCGGGCCCGCCGCTGCCACGAATAACCTGCACGTCAGAGTTGCTGTTCGCCTCAGGCTACGGGCAGGGGCCGAAGTCTCAAGACGCCCGGACCTTTGGCACCAGCCTGTCTGACCTGGCAGGAGAAGGTAGGGCCTTTGTTCAGCTGTCGGGCGCGTCGAGGTGCCGTAGCGCCGGGCCAGTATAGATCTGCCTGGGCCGCGAGATCTTCTGCTCGGGGTCAGTCGTGCCTTCCTGCCATTGCGCCAGCCACCC
>JASIBJ010000322.1 GCA_030045215.1 Streptosporangiaceae bacterium
CACGTGACAGGCGGTCAGCGTCGTCTTGGGCAGGGATGGCGGCGAGGCCGACGGAGACGGACTCGCCGCCGCACAGCCCGCTGCCGTCAACGCCGCGGCCGCTATCAGCGCGGCCCACCACCCCGGCCGACGCCACTGATCCCGGGGCCCGGATGCCGCCCAGGCGAACCGCCTGCTCTCCATGAAGACCACTTCCCTGCCAGACGCGGTGAGCCACCAGCCGCAGCCAGCCCCCGGCCTGGGAATAAGGCCCGCCGAGGCCAACTGTTAGCCGCCCGGACGCCGGGCAAGGAAGGGGCAAAGGTCCTGTTGCAGGTCCTGCCGTTACCGGTCTTGTCGGGCAACCGGTCTCCCGATCGCTCACGTCGCTCATGCATGCCAGTGACGCCTACCGGAGCCCGGCGCTTTTCAGTCCGCACGTCGGGGTCAGCCTTCACCCGGCTCGCGAGTATCAGCCCTCCACGGGAGCGGTCAACGGTTCCAAGATCCTTGGTCGCTACTCGCCCATACGCACACGAACTCCCGCGTGCACGCGGCCCTTGCAGGCCAAAGCATTTTGGAAGTCAGGCGGCCTGAACCCTTGACCGCTTCCGCTCCGGGCAATGATGGGCACCTATCGGGTGAAGGCACGGTGTCGGAAGTCCACTGGTGCAGGAGCGATCATGAACCGCGCCGATCACTGTCCAGCATGCCCAGGCCGCGACTCGGTGCACGTCACCTTGATGTACCTGCGACGGGAACGTGGCTCGGGCGCAGCTCGCACGGCCAGGTCGCGGGAGCCAGGTCGTTCGCCGGCGCGGCCGGGCCGTTCGACCCTGTGGCTGCGCGCGTTCATGGGCAGATCCTGGACTGGAAGGGAGAGAGGTCATGGCTATTTCTTCGCCTCCTCGCCGCGGAGGGCAGGCTGCACCTCACCGCCAGCGCGGCCTGATCACTGCCCTCGTCCTGGCTGTCGTCGCTATCCTCGTCCTGGCCGCCGCCGTGGTGGCATTACTGGCCCGCGGTGAGTCGTCGAGTTCCGGAGTACAGGGATCGGGCGTGGCGGCCGCGCAGTCGCGTGTGCTGGGCAGGTTCACCAGCCTTGATCTGGCGGGCAGCAACAACGTCACCGTTGCTGTGGGCGGGCGGCAGTCAGTTGTGGTGCATGCGGACAGCAACCTGACGCGTGACGTTACGACCCGCGTTGTGGCCGGGACTCTGGTCATCGGGACCACCGGCAACTTCACTACCAGGAGCCCGATGAGCGTCGAGGTCACCGTGCCGTCATTGGCAGCGGTGACGCTGAGCGGCAGCGGCGAGATCTCCGTTACCGGTATCCACGCACCGCGGCTGACGGTGACGCTGACCGGCAGGGGCAGCCTCTACGTGAGCGGGACCGTCACTCAGCTTGTCGTCACTCTCGGCGGTTCCGGCCTGGCACAGCTCGGCAACCTGGTCGCTCGCGATGTGAACGCGGTCGTCGCTGGCTCAGGCCTCATCCGCGTGACGGCCACGGCAAGCCTGAACGCGGCGGTGACCGGCAGTGGTGCGATCCTCTACGGTGGGCATCCGCAGGTGACCAGCAGCGTCACCGGGAGCGGGATTGTAACCCGCGGATGAGCGGAGGCGAATGGGCCAGGTCAGCGCCTGGCCTGATCGCGAGTAGTCCGTCCTTGCTGCCCGTTCGTCAACAGACATCGGAGCCTTCGAACGACATCACGGTGCACCGAGATTCTCCACCGGTGCCCGACCAGGGAGACGACCCGCCGCTGTGCCATTGGCGCGCCATTAGCCCCGGCGAAAGGCGGTCAACCACAGTGCCCGGCAGCTACCCGAAAACCCGGGTCAGGGCCCATGACCACCGTGTGCGGTCAGTACTGCCGCGCAGCAGGCGGTCGTGGTCATCTAGAAGAGGCATGGGCGGCGGCTTCCCTCGGCGTCGTGTGGGCCAGCCGCCCGGCGCGGAGGTTTCTGGCATGGAGGTATCCGGCCAGGGCGATCAGCGGGACGTGGATGACAGGCAGGTTATGGGCGAACCAGCGCGGTAGGTAGATGTCGGTGACCGAGCCCTTTTCGCCGCCCAGCCGCTGGGCGACCTGGGTGAGCGGGCAGCGGAAGCCGTTCCCGGCGAAGATCAGAATCTCTGCGGCGACCACGGCCGCGGCGATGGCGGCGCGGCGGTCCGACCGCCGCGCGAGCCCAGCGTAGAGCACATACGCCATGCACGCTTCGATGGAGAACCAGGCCAGCGTGTGGACAGTCTTCACCATCCGAAGCGCCGCGTCGGAGTAACGTGGCGGGCCGGCCCCAGCCGAGTGCAGCTGCACCAGCCTGCCGGGCGTCAGCTCAATCTGCGCCATCTCGTTCCTCCCGGCGTAGCTGGGACGGGACCGAGGCTGATCTCTGGCTCGCGGCAATCAACGCGATCCTCGATCGACCGGAAAGCCTGTCCAGGCCAGTACACTCGGCGGCGCGCCTACGTGCCAGGGAATTAAGCCATCCTGCGAGACGCCGTTTAGCCGGGCCAGCAGGCGCAACCACGGCGAAGCATCAGCGCATGCGCTAGAGCGCCATGGCCGTGCTGCCGCGGATGGAAGACCGTGTCATGCTGCCGCCACCAGTAGGCCAGTTCTGGTACCACCGACCTTCCAAGCTGGTCATGAGGGTTCGATCCCCTTCGCCCGCTCTCCTTGAGTAAATCGCGGTTCAGCACCCCTCTCCCGCTCTGGCGAGGCCCGGGTATCGCTCGCGGGCAGCAAGCTCCAGCAGGTAAACGGTCTTGATAGCCCAGACGGCCAGCAGCTGCTGGCTGGCCAGGTCCAACGTGGTCGGCTCGCGTCGAATGGCCATTGGTTCGAGGATCGGCTGCACCGCCTGCTGAAGCCCGCCGAGCACCTCGTTGTTGCATTTGTTGCACAGGCCGCCATCACGCGTGACCTGGAAGCGCCGCAGCTTCCTGACATCGCGCGGGTCGCCAGCTTCCTCGCGGCCGTTGATGGTGGCCGGACCCTGAACGTCGAAGGCGCGCAGTAGCCACTTCGGGATCACGTCCTCATCGGTCGGGTTGTCCACGGAGCCGCAGGGCACGCAGGCCAGGTCCTTCAGCCTGGCCCATCCCAAGCAGTGGGAGAACTGGTGCGGCGGCCTTCACCCAGCGCGGAAGCATCAGCACTGCTGGAACTACCACCGGCCGAACCGCAAGCCCGACTGGCACGACCCCGAGCTACGCGCTGGTTGGCGCCTGGTCGGTGTGCAACGGCGCTGCCGCTCGGCGGGCGTGTTCCCGCCACGTTGCGCATACCGCATACTCCCGCCTTGCGTTGCGGAGCCGAGTTGTTGAACCATCAACGTCTTATCGCCCGTTACTCCAAAGCGTTGGAACCCCGCGAAGTTTCGAAGAGGAAGGCATCGTAGATGTATCGAGGAGTAAGGCTTGCGGCGCTGAGTGCTAGCGCCTTCGCTGCGCTCGCCCTGGCCGGAGGGTCTGCGGTGGCGAGCACCGCGGCTGAGGGCGGGTCTGCGGTGGCGAGCATCGCGGCTGGGGGCGTGGGCGTCGAGATACCCGCAGCCCGGCTGCCGGGCGCTCACGCTCACGCAGCTGACGCAACTCACGCGGAGGCAGGCAGGGCAACCACTGAGGTCGGCTCAGAGAACTGGTCGGGTTATGCTCAGGTCGGCTCGGCGACCAAGGTGTTCACGGCCGTCAAGGGCACCTGGACGGTGCCGACCGTGACGACCGGCTCGGGCGATCAGTTCTCCTCGGACTGGGTTGGCATCGACGGGGCAGGCAACAACACCACCCTGATCCAGGACGGCACCGAGTCCGACAACGACAACGGTCAGGCGCACTACGACGCCTGGACCGAGATCCTCCCGGCCAGCGAGGTCGTCACCCCGCTGGTCATCCATCCGGGCGACCAGATGGAGGGCCTGGTCCAGGAGACCGCCACGAACAAGTGGGTCATGACCGTCATGGACCTGACCACCGGCAAGAGCTTCAGCAGGACCGTCAACTACACCACCCCGCAGCAAGATGTGGAGGCAATTCACGAGCGGCCCGAGGTCGGCGGCAGCCTGGCCACGCTGGCGACCACCACCAACGTCACCCAGCTGCCCGACTTCTACAGCACGGCGGCTCCCGGCCAGACGCCGGTCTGGACCCCGCTGGGCGACACCGACGGCACGACGCTGGACCAGATTTTCATGGTCAACAACAATGACACGGCGATCATCGCCAGCCCGTCAGCGCTG
>JASIBJ010000323.1 GCA_030045215.1 Streptosporangiaceae bacterium
ACGGTGCTGCCCTGCGTCCATGAAGTCAACTGTGCCGGTGCCGGCGGCGCTGCCGCAACCGCTCTGCCATCCGGCGCCTGGCTTGTCTCTGTAGCCAGGTGAGCGGCACCGCGATCACCGCCCCCGCCACGAGCGGCACATACGGAGGCTCGGGCCGCACCCGGGCCCCTAGTATCTGGTTCACTGCAGCCGCACCGGTTGACTGCCCAGCCGAGGCGGACCGAGGCTTATCGATCCCTGGCTGGTCGAACGTCGAGGGAATTGGCAGGATTCGCCATTGGCTGGGCGGCCAGATAATCACGAATGCGCGGCCAATCACCTTGTTTTCCGGGATGGTCCCGCCGCCTGGATCTGACTGCCGAAGCCGGGAGTCGTCGGAGACCGCGCGATTGTCCCCCATGACCCACAGGCGGCCGGGCGGGACCACGATGTTGAACTTGACCGTTGACGGAGCTGCACCCGGGTAGAGGTAGGACTGCTCGTGCAACGGCACGCCGTTGACTGTTACCAGGCCCTGGGCGTTGCAGCAGACGACATGATCGCCGGGAACGCCGATAACCCGCTTGATGTAGTCCGTCTGCCCGATGGGCGTCCCAAGCAGGCCCGCGATCGAATTGAAGAGGCGCCCTAGCGTGTCGTCGTACGCGCGCACGATCGGGTTCGAGGCTGGCGTTGCCGCCGGCGGGTTCGGGTTCCAGGAGCCGTCGCCGTTGAAGACGATGATGTCGCCTGGCTCGATGCTCCGGAAGTGATAGACGAGCTTGTTGACCAGCACCTTGTCGCCAATCATCAGCGTGTCCTCCATCGAGGAGGACGGGATGAAGAAGGGCTGGACCACGAAAGTTTTGATCACCAGCGCGATCGTCAGCGCGACAATGATGAGAATGGGCAGCTCGCGCCAGGCCGACCCACGCCGCTTCCGGCGGGCGGCGCCCTCGTCCGCGTCCTCAGTTTCACCGCCGTCGTGGCGAGCGTCGGCCGTTGGCACGTCACCCGGCCCAGTCCGCCCGTCTTCCGGCTCAGGTTGCTCGTCACCCGGCGCGCGCCGGTTGTCCGGCGGCCCGGTCCGGGAATCCAGGACCTCGCCCGAGTACCTCCTGGACGCCCCGTGGCGCGGCACGTAACCCCCCGCGCCCTCGGACCTGAACGGCCTGGCGCTGTCTGTTCCCGCCGTAAATCCTGTCGCCTCGCGACCAGCCGCGGTGGAGGCACCGGGATCGGTCGCGTCCCAATCCGCCGGTGCCCTGTAGCCGTCCTTGCTGCCTGGCAGCGACACCCCGTCGGTGACACCTTCAGCACCCTGAGCGCCGGTGGCCCGATCGGGCGTGCCGTGCTCGTCGCCCATCATTGCAACGAGCCTATCGCCGCGATCGGCCCCGCGCCGCCAGCGGCGGGCGGCGCGGTAGGTCTCCGTGCTTGACTGATCGCAATGTGTTATCTCTTTGCGTGTCAACCTTTTTATCCGCTATATCGGCCTTAGCTACCGATCCTATGGGGGCCCGTCTAGCACTGCCGACGGGCACGCCGTCCCCGGAGCCGCCGCCTGGTACGGCGCTGCAGCCACGTCAGCGGCACAGCCAAGACGAGGCCCGCGGTCAGCGGCAGGTACGAGGGCTCGGGGCGCACTTGTGCGCCCAGCAGGCCGGTCGGACCGGATAGGGCGCTCTCGGCCGCGGACGTAGCAGATCCGGCTGGCTTGTCGATCCCCGCCTGGTCGAACGTCGAGGGGATGGACAGGATCCGCCACTGGCTGGGCGGCCAGACGACTACAAATGCGCGACCGATTACCTTGCTCTCCAGGATCATGCCGTTGCCAGGATCATCTTCGTGACCCCGCGAGTCGTCGGAGATGCTGCGGTGATCGCCGAGTACCCACAGGTAGCCCGGCGGGACGGTGACGTTGAAGTTCGACGGAATGCCGGCCGGCGCGGAGTCCGACGAGTTTCCTGGGTAAAGGTAGGACTGCTCATCCAGCGGCACCCCGTTGACGGTGATCAGGCCCTGGGCATTGCAGCACACGACGTGATCGCCGGGGACGCCGATGACGCGCTTGACGTAGTCGACCTGACCGAGCGGAGTACCGAACAGGCCGGCGATCGAGTTGAAGAGAGGCCGCAGAGTGTCGTCATACAGGTGCACGACCGGATCCGAGCTGACGCTGGGAGCGGCCGGCTCCGGGTTCCACGTGCCGGCGCCGTTAAAGACGACGATGTCTCCGGGCTCGATATTGCGGAAGTGATACACGAGCTTGTTGACAAGGACTTTGTCGTTGATCTGCAGCGTGTCCTGCATGGAACCGGTCGGGATCCAGAATGCCTGGACGACAAACGTCTTAATGAGCAGCGCCATCACAAGCGCCACGAGGATCAGCACCGGTAGTTCGGTCAGAAGGGACCGCCTCGAGCGACGCCGTCGAACTCCGGCGGGGCCCATGCGATCGTCAACGGGGCCGCCGGATTCGTCACGCGGCGCGCCGCCGGACGCAAAGGCCGCGCCGTCCGAGGCTGCGGCGGAAGCGGAGCCGACGCGGTGCCGATGCGGCTCCCACGGCGGCGCGAGCCAGGTGATGGTGTCGGGCTCGGCATCGGGCCCCGGCCGATTGCCAAGGCCCGGCTGCTCGTCTGATTGCATCACTCAGCCGATCACGTGTAGCACCGACACGGACATCCGGTTGTCAGGCAGGACATGCCCAGAGCCCGCTGGTCAAGTCCGGTACAGCCCGGCCGCCGCACGCACTACTTGGCCGGCGTGGTCTCGCGGCGCTCCCGGATCCTGGCGGCCTTGCCGCGCAGTTCACGGAGGTAGTAGAGCTTCGCGCGCCGGACCCGGCCGCGGGTGACGACCTCGATCTTGTCGATGGCCGGCGTGTGCACGGGAAATGTACGCTCCACGCCGACACCGTAGCTGATCTTGCGGACCGTGAAGGTCTCGCGCGCACTGCCTCCCTGCCGGCGGATGACCACGCCCTGGAAGATCTGGATCCGCGACCGGTTGCCCTCCTTGACCCGGACGTGAACCTTCAGGGTGTCGCCGGGCCGGAAGTCCGGGATATCGGAGCGGATCTGCGCCTTCTCGAGCTCAGCAATCGCGGTGTGCATCGCTGCCGTTTCCTCAATAGTCATCAGCGCACGCCTGCGAACGCGCTGCGTCGGTCGGTGAATGCCGGGCGGGCACCCGGCAGCCCCCCGCGAGCGGACTGGCGGCGAGGCAGTGCCCTTTAGTGTGCCACATCTTCGCCAGTAACCGGAAAGCCAGCCTCCGAGAGCACTGAGCGATCATGATCATCCAGACTGATGCGAGGGACGCTGTCGTCGCCATCGGCGCCGTCGGGCTGCGGAAATGCCGCCCGGCGGATCAGATCGGGACGGTTCATCGCGGTCCGCCGCAGGGCCTCATCACGGCGCCACCTGGCGATGGCGCGGTGATCACCCGACAGCAGCACCGGGGGGACCTCGCGGTCGCGCCATCGCCGGGGCCTGGTGAACGACGGACCCTCGACCAGCCCTGCCATCGGCCCGCCGCCAGCGCCGAAGGAGTCGTCTGCCGCGGATTCGGCGTTGCCCAGGACGCCCGGCAGCAGCCTGCAGATCGCCTCGGTCATGACCAGCACGGCCGGCTCTCCCCCGGCCAGCACGTAATCGCCGATCGAGACCTCGTCGACGCGCAGCCGGGACCGCGCGTCGTCGGCCACCCGGCCATCGATTCCCTCGTAACGGCCGCAGGCGAAGATCATCCACGGCTCGGCGGCGTACGCGACGGCCCGCTGCTGGGTGAACGGGACTCCTGACGGCGTAGGAATGACGAGCAACGGCGGCTGGGCCTGACCGGCCGCCCCTGGCTGACCTGCGGCCCCTGGCCGACCGGCGGCCCCTGGCTGACCGGCGGCCCCTGGCTGACCTGCGGCCCCTGGCTGGCCGGCCGCGCCTGACCGAGCCTGCCTGGCCGCATCCTCGCCACCATACCCCGTGACCGCATCGAGCGCCTCGCCCCACGGTTCGGGCTTCATGACCATGCCGGGCCCACCGCCGAACGGCGCATCGTCCACGGTGTGATGAACGTCATAAGTCCAGCGCCGCAAGTCGTGGACAGCGAACGTGATCACACCGCGCTCGGCTGCCTTGCCGATGAGCGAAACGCCGAGCGGCCCGAAGTACTCGGGAAAGATCGTAACGATATCGATCCGCACTGGCGTAACCCTCCGGCCTAGAGCGCGGCCTCGGGATCGAGCAGGCCGGCCGGCGGGTCGATCACCAGCCGCCCTGCCTCCAGGTCCACCACCGGCACCAGCTCGGCCACGAACGGCACCATGATCTCGTTGCCTGCGCGCTTGCCCGACCCGGCAACGACCAGCAGATCCTGCCCGTAGTGCAGCACGTCGGCTACCTCGCCCACATGCTCGCCATCCGGACCGATCACGGCAAGCCCGATCAGCTGGTGATCCCGGAACTCGTCAGGGCTGCCGATGTCCTCGAGATCCGCCGAGTCGACGACCAGCATGACGCCGCGCAGCTGGTCAGCCTGGTCGCGGTCGGCTACCCCGTCGAATGACAGCAGGAGCCTGCCCGAGTGCCAGCGGGCACGGGTGACCGTGAGCGGCCCGGCAGCCTCGGGCTCTGTGGCCAGGACGACGCCCGGAGCCAGTCGCACGTCAGGGTCGTCGGTGCGTACCTCGATCGCCAGGTCCCCGCGGACGCCATGCGGCCTGATGATCCGGCCGACAACAAGCTGCATGGCAGCTATCGGTTCTCGTCGGTATCCAGCAGGTCGACACGCACGTAGTTGTTGCCTGCCAGCGAACCGATTACGGTCCTCAAGGCCCTGGCGGTCCGCCCGCCGCGACCGATGACCTTACCGAGATCGTCTGGGTGCACGCGCACTTCAAGCACGCGTCCCCGCCGAAGTCCGCGACTGCCGACGCGCACGTCGTCAGGGTGCTCGACGATGCCCCTGACCAGATGCTCCAGGGCCTCCTCGAGCACGTCAGGCTCCGTCGCCTGCCGACTCGGTGCCGCCTTCCGCCGCCGGTTCGGCGTTGGCAGCCGCGTCCGCGCTGGCAGTCGCCTCGTTTGCATCAGCAGCCGGCGCGTCAGGAGCGGGCGCCTCAGCAGGCGGCGGCTCGGCAGCCGGCGGCTCGGCAGCCGGCGCTTCGGTGGCCCCCGCTTCAGAAGCCTGCGCTCCGGAGTCCTCTGCGGCGGTGGACTCGGTCGCCGCGCCGGAATCCTTCGAAGCGGCGTCGGACTTCCTGCTCCGAGTCGGCCTCTCCGACTTGGCCGCCTTGGCGTCCGCGGCCTTGCCGTCACCCGCCTTGGCGTCCGCGGCCTTGCCGTCGCCCGCCTTGGCGTCCGCGGCCTTGCCATCGCCCGCCTTGGCGTCCGCGGCCCTGCCATCGCCCGCCTTGGCGTCCGCGGCCCTGCCTCTGCCCTTGGTCTTAGTGCCGCTGTCCTGCAGCGACTCGGCGACCGCAGCGGCAAAGGCCACCTTCTTGTCTGCCCTCGGCTCGGCGGTGCGCAGCGTGCCCTCGGCGCCAGCGAGGCCCTTGAACTTCTGCCAGTCGCCCGTTACCTCAAGGAGCTTCCTGACCGGATCGGTGGGCTGGGCGCCCACGGACAGCCAGTGCTGAGCCCGCTCCGAGTCAACCTCGATGAGCGACGGCTCTGCCTTCGGGTGGTACTTGCCGATCTCCTCGATCGCGCGCCCGTCCCGCTTGGTGCGGGCGTCGGCGACAACAATCCGGTAGTACGGTGCGCGGATCTTGCCCAGGCGCTTCAACTTGATCTTTACAGCCACGGCTGTGGTCTTCTCCCAGCGGATTGGTTTCGGGCAACGGGCGTTCCGGGTGAGGACCGGACGAGCCGCCGCCCAGATGGTTCCGGCTCAGCGAGTTAGAGAGGGCCTCGCGCGACCGAGCATAGCGGTCACATTCTGCCAGACGCGGTCTGCCGGAGCGTAATCCCGGGCAACCCCGGCCGGTCAGAAACCGGCTTATCGGGCTTTCTTGCCCGGCTTCCCGCGGAAGCCCGGAGGGAGGCTGGAGGGCTTGGCGCCGAAACCGCCCGGGCCCATCGGAGGGAGCTTGACGGAGCCGTCACCCAGGCCCGGAATTGCCGAAAAGCCACCTGGGACACCACCGGCTCCTGGCATGCCGCCCCCGGCCGGCCCGCCCAGCCCGGCCGACCCGTCCGATCCGGCCTGCTCGAGCCCCGGCTGACGTCCCGCCGGACGGCCTGCCTGGCCACCCGAGCCGGCGGTGCGCCTCCCGGAACCAGGCGGCCTGCCGCCGCCCTTGCCCTTCTTCTTGGTCTTGCCCCGGCTCTTCTGGGCGCGGCGCATGCCGGGCAAGCCGGGCATACTGCCAATCATCTGCTTCATCACCTTCTGGCTCTCCAGGAAGCGGACGATCAGCGAATTGACCTCGCCAACGGTCACGCCGGACCCGGCGGCGATCCTGGCCCGACGCGACCCGTTGATGATCTTGGGGTTCCTGCGCTCCTCGACCGTCATCGAGTTCACGATCGCGACCGCCCGGTCCAGGTCCTTGTCGTCAACCTGACTGAGCATCTCGCGGTTCTGCGCGGCTCCCGGCAGCATCCCGAGCAGGTTGCTGATCGGCCCTAGCTTGCGCACCATGGCCAGCTGCTCGACAAAGTCCTCAAGCGTGATGCCCTCGCCCGAGGCCAGCCTGGTCGCCATGTCGGCGGCCTGCTCCTGGTCGAAGGTCCGCTCCGCCTGCTCGATCAGCGTCAGGACGTCACCGAGATCGAGGATCCGCGAGGCCATCCGATCCGGATGGAAGACGTCGAAGTCCTGGAGCTTCTCACCGGTGGAGGCGAACATGACCGGCCGGCCGGTGAGCTGCGCGATGGACAGCGCCGCGCCACCACGTGCGTCGCCGTCCAGCTTGGTCAGCACGACGCCGTCGTAACCGACTCCGTCGAGGAATGCCTGCGCGGTCGTCACGGCGTCCTGGCCGATCATCGCGTCGACGACGAAGAGGATCTCGTCGGGGTCGACCACATCCCTGATGTCGGCGGCCTGCTGCATCATTTCCTGGTCGATGCCCAGCCGGCCGGCTGTGTCGATGATCACGACGTTGTGCAGCTTGTGCCGGGCCTCCGCGATGGCCAATTCCGAGGCCTGGACCGGGTCGCCGACGCCGCTACCGCGGAACGGGGCAAACACGGGAACGCCGGCTTGCGAGCCAAGCACTTCCAGCTGCTCAACGGCGTTCGGGCGCTGCAGGTCGGCGGCCACCAGCAGCGGGGTGTTCCCCTGGGACTTCAGCCACAGCGCGAGCTTGGCCGCCAGGGATGTCTTACCTGAGCCCTGCAGCCCGGCCAGCATGATCACGGTCGGCGGGTTCTTGGCGAATCGCAGGCGCCTGGCCTCGCCGCCGAGGATCTCAATCAGCTCCTCGTTGACGATCTTGATGACTTGCTGGGCCGGGTTCAGTGCCTCCGACACCTCGGCGCCCATCGCCCGCTCGCGCACGTTCGCGATGAACTCGCGCACGACCGGCAGCGCGACATCCGCCTCCAGCAAGGCGATCCTGATCTCGCGGCAGGTCGCGTCAATGTCGGCCGCCGACAGCCGTCCGCGGCCGCGCAGCGACGAGAAGACTTGAGTCAGTCGATCGGAGAGGGTCTCGAACACGTCGGGTTGCCGTCCTTGTTGCTGGCTGGCGCCGCACAGGCCCCCAGGCACCGCGGATCGCCAGATCTGTCCTTCCAGGCTATCGGAGCAGGCGCTGCACGCAGGCCGACCGGGCTCAGGGCCGACCAGACCCCGCCACACGCCGACGAGCCGTCCGCCAGCCGCGAGATCGGCCGCCGGCGAGACCGGGTGACTTATGGTGAAATGCGTAAAGTCCTAGCCGATCCGCTTCTGTCGGTTTACTGCGGTGACGCGGGAATGCGACGGTGTCCGCATGGCAGGCCGCGCAGGGCGCTGCGTCGTAGGCTTGCGCCATGGCCAACCCGGTTGTTCACTTCGAGATCCTGGGCAACGAGGGAAGCGAACTGATCGACTTCTACCGCGACGTCTTCGGGTGGCCTCTGCAGAACCACCCGATCCCGGGCTGGCCGAGCTACGCGATCATGCAGCCAGCCGAGGGCATCGGCGGGGCCGTGGGAAGTGCGGACGCCGCCCCGAACGGTGCTGTGCTCGTCTACGTCGAGGTCGACGACCTTGACGAGACCCTGAATCGCGCCGTCGGCCGGGGGGCGAGCGTGGCGCTACCGGTGACCTCAGTCGCTGGCACAGAGTTGAAGGTCGCCTGGCTGCGGGATCCGCAAGGCAACCTAGTCGGGTTGGTCCGGCCGTCGGAACACGACCAGCCGATTCCGTTAGTCGCCGAGAAGGGCATCCACGAAGACCTCGGCGTCGAAGAACGCTAGGTCGTCCGGGCCCTCGCCCAGGCCAACCAGCTTCACCGGCACGCCGAGCTCGCGCTGGACCGCGACAACGATGCCGCCCTTCGCGGTGCCGTCCAGCTTGGTCAGGATGATGCCGGTGATGTCGACCACCTCAGCGAACACGCGCGCCTGGCGCAGCCCGTTCTGCCCGGTGGTGGCGTCGAGCACCAGCAGCACCTCGTCCACGGTGCCGTGCTTCTCGATGACACGCTTGATCTTGCCGAGCTCATCCATCAGCCCGGCCTTGGTGTGCAGTCGCCCGGCCGTGTCCACGATCACGGTGTCCACGCCGCGCTCGATCCCGACGTTCACCGCCTCGAAGGCGACGCTGGCCGGGTCGGCCCCTTCTCGCTCTGACCTGACAACGTCGGCCCCAACCCGCTCGGCCCACGTCTGCAGCTGATCGGCCGCGGCCGCGCGGAACGTGTCGGCCGCTCCAAGTACCACCTTCCGGCCGTCACCGATCAGGGCCCGCGCCAGCTTCCCGCACGCGGTGGTCTTGCCCGTCCCGTTGACGCCGACGACCAGGATCACCGACGGGCGGTCCCCGTGCCTGGCGACATGCAGCGTGCGGTCCATGTCCTGGCCGATCATCTCGATCAGATCGGCTCGCAGCAGCCCGCGGACCCGCGCCGGGTCGCTCGTGCCCTCCACCTTGGACTCGGTACGCAGTTGCTGGACGAGCTGCCGCGCCGGCCCGACGCCCATGTCAGCCGTGATGAGCGTGTCCTCGATGTCCTCCCAGGTCTGCTCGTCGAGCTTGCCGGAAGACAGCAGGTTCAGCAGCACGGTGCCGAATCCCGTATGCGACCTGGCCAGCCGTCCGCGCAGCCTGGCCAGGCGCCCGGCCGACGGCGGTGGCTTCTCGATAATCTCCGACGGCGCGGGCTCGATCTCCACGACGTCCGGTTCCAGGAGGATCTCGGCCTCGGGCGGGGCGAGCATGTCGGTCGCGCCGTGGGCCGCCTGCGGCCGCTCCAGCGTCGCCGTACCGCCCTGGCGCTCAGCGCTGGCAAGCTTTCGCTGTCGGCGACCGCGCAGATACGGAACGAGGCCGGCCGTGCCGCCGCCAGCCACGACGAACGCGATGACGGCGTAGATGATGTCTTGTTCCATGGCGCAACTAGTCTCGCAGACGCGCGGCCGTGCACCAGCACGTGGCTCACAAGCAGGCAGCCCGGCCGTGCGCGGCGATGCCGGAACTTGAGGAGAGGCTAGACGGCCTCGCGCTCACGCAGGCGCTGGCTGATCACGTTCGAGACGCCGTCGCCGCGCATGCTGATGCCGTACAGCGTGTCGGCAACTTCCATCGTCCGCTTCTGGTGCGTGACGATGATCAGCTGGGACACATCGCGCAGCTCGGCCAGGATTTCGAGCAGGCGCTGCAGGTTGGTGTCGTCGAGCGCCGCCTCCACCTCGTCCAGCACGTAGAACGGCGATGGCCTGGCCTTGAAGATAGCGACCAGGAACGCGATCGCGGTGAGCGCACGCTCGCCACCCGACAGCAATGACAGCCGCTTGACCCTCTTGCCCGGCGGCCGGGCCTCTACCTCGATGCCAGTCGCCAGCATGTCGTCGGGCTCGGTCAGCACCAGCCTGCCCTCGCCGCCAGGGAACAGCCTGCTGATGATCTCCGCGAACTCCCGCGCGACATCGTCGAACGCAGCGCCGAAGACCTGCTGCACCCGCTCGTCGACCTCCCTGATCACCGTGAGCAGGTCCCTGCGAGTTTTCTTCAGGTCCTCAAGCTGCGCCACGAGGAACGCGTGCCGCTCCTCCAAAGCCGCGAACTCTTCCAGTGCCAGCGGGTTGACCTTGCCGAGCTGGTCCAGCTTGCGCTGGGCCGCATGCGCGCGCTTCTCCTGCTCCTCACGGTCGTAAGGCACGGGTGGCTGGCTCTCGTCCGCGCCGGGAACGGGTGTCTCGGGCCCGTACTCGGCCACCAGCACGTCGGCCTCGATCGCGAACTCTTCAAGAGCGCGGCCGGCGACCTGCTCAAGCTGAAGTTGCCTGGTAGCCCTGGCCATCTGCGCGCCATGGGAGCTGTCGATGACCTTGTCCAGCTCCTCGGAAGTCTCCCTGATCTTGGCCCGAACGGCCTTGAGCTCGCCGTCGCGGCTCTTGTGCGCCTCCTCAGCGGCCAGCCGTTCGGCGTCCGCGGCCGCGGCCGATGCGGCGATCCGCTCCAGCGCGATCTGCGCCCCCTGCGCGACCGCGCTGGCCACCGCCGCGCCCTCGGCCCGGCGCTCGGCTCGGGCGCGCGCCCTGATCGCAGCCTGGCGTTCGGCGACGGCGGCCTTGGCTAGCGCGTCGGCCCGGCCAGAAATTGCCCGCAGTCGCTCCTCCACGGTCCTGACTTCGAGCCGTGCCTCCATCTCGGCGCTGCGCGCCGCAACCGCCGTCTCGGCCAGCTCCTGCCGCCCGGCCGGCTCGGCCCCCTCTTCCTGGGCCGGCTGAGCGTCCGACTCCGCAGCCTCCTGCTCCGCCAGACGTGCCTTCGCCTCCGCGACCTGAGTCAGGCTCTGCCGCCGGGACTGCTCG
>JASIBJ010000032.1 GCA_030045215.1 Streptosporangiaceae bacterium
GATGGCCGCGCGGCAGTAAACAGGAGGTGGCCCAGGTGCAAGAACTATTCGGCGGGGCAGGCGATCTCGGCTGGGTGGTGGTCAAGGCCCTGCTGCTGTTCGCGGTAGCCGTTGCCGGCCTACGGGTGGGGGAGCGGCGAACGCTTGCGCAGCTCGGCGCGTTTGACTTCGCCGTCGCAGTCGCCATCGGTACGATCATCGGCCGTACTGCGACGGTGCCATCGACCTCATTCGCCACCGCTGCTGTCGCACTGGTGGCCCTTCTTGTCGTGCACCGTCTTGTTGCCTTTGCGCGGCGGAACAGCCGGTTCGCCCGTGCCGTTGACCACCCGCCCCGCGTGCTCATCGCCGGCGGCAAGCTCCAGGATCGGGAGCTGGCCAGAGCCGGGCTGACGACTGGGGACGTCTACATGATGTTGCGCCAGCACGGCGTCGGCGCTTTGAGCCAGGTCGGATACCTTCTCTACGAACCCGACGGGCAGACCACAGTGATCGGCTCAGGCGAAGAAGCAGGCGAGGTGTTTCGGCAAGGGCTGGCCGCCGCCGGGTGCGTCGACAATCTGGGCTCACTCTCGGCCGGGTAAGGTCGCGGCGGGCGGCATCGACGGGCGCGCGACCCAAGCGCGGGGGCGACTTCGTTCCCGCCTTGAAAGGGCTTTAGCGGACCGGAGTCCCGCTGGTCGCGGTCAGGCCAGCGAACAGCCTTGTCAGCGTCGCCGTTATCGGGCCGGGCTGGCCGTTGCCGATCGTGCGGCCATCCAGCGCCAGTACGGGGGTCAAGCCGCCCATCGTGCCGGTGACGAACAGCTCATCGGCGGTGTAGAGCTGGGTGAGGCTGAAGTCGCCGACGGTGCAGCCGATGCCCGCGTCGCTGGCCAGGTCGAGCACTGCCTGTCGGGTGATGCCTTCGGGACAGGCAGCCGACGACGGCGTGCCGAGTGCGCCGTCGGCGACCAGGAAGATGTTGGTGGCGTTGGTCTCGGCGACGAAGCCCCGGTGATCCAGCATGACCGCGTCGTCGGCCCCGGCGATGTTCGCCTCGATCTTGGCCAGGATCGAGGTGATCAGATTGTTGTGATGGATCTTCGGGTCGAGGCTGTCCGGGGGAGTGCGCCGGACGCTGGCGGTGATCAGCGTGATCCCGCCCTGGTCGTAGACCGGCGGCTTGTGCTCAGGCAAGACAATCAGCGTCGGGCCTGACTGGTTCAGGCGCGGATCCATCCCGCTGGTGATCTTCACGCCACGGGTCAGCGTGAGGCGGATGTGCACGTTGTCGGTCATGTCGTTGGCGGCCAGGGTGCGACGGATCTCGGCGATGATCTCCTCGTCGGACGGCACGTGCTCGAATGCGAGGGCCTGGGCGGAGCGGCGGAGCCTGGCCAGGTGCTCGTCGAGCCTGAAGATCCTGCCGTTGTAGAGGCGCAGCCCTTCCCAGACGGCGTCACCTCCCTGGACGGCGGAGTCAAACGGGCTGACCGCCGCCTCGTCGCGGTGGGTGAGTTTGCCGGCCACGCTGACCATGAGATCGCGGTTTCGCTCGTCGAACGTCTGCAGCACCGGTTTGCCTCCGTTTGGTCAGCTCGGTCCTCATTGACTGGCTTCGGCATCCCCCGTCTGGCTTGCGGCGCGACGAGCGAGGCCGTCCACGAAGATATCGATGAGCAGCTCGAACCGTTCTTCCGGGTCCGCGCGACTGTACTCATCAGCCATCGCGACCAGATGAGGGAAAACCTGGGGCGGGAGCTTGGCCATGTAGTCGCGAACTATGCTCGTGCCCTGGTCCTCGCCCCGGTAGGCGCGCACCGTCGCGTTAGAGCCCTGGGTGGTCACGGTGTCCGCGCCCGTCGGGTCGTCGCCGACACCGGTCTCGTCCAGCGTGAAACCGTTGACGGTCGAGATCAGCAGGTGACTGCCCTGCACCGCGAGCCTCGGGGGCAGGCCGCCGGACGCGAGGATCGCGAGGACCCGCTCGGAGTAACGCAGCGCGTTGGGTCCCATCGGGATCCGGCCGATCGAGATCCTGACGACGTAGGGATGACGCAGGCTCGCCTCGCGCTGTGAGCGGGCCACCTCCTTGAGCTGCTGGCGCCACCGGCCGGGCTCAGGATCGGGGATCATTACCTCGCCGATCAGCTTGTCGAAGACGAGGTCCAGCAGGCCGTCCTTGCTGCCGACGTGCCAGTACAGCGAGGCGGCGCCGGTGCCGAGTTCGTCAGCGATCCGGCGCATGCTCAGCGCGTCGAGGCCCTCGGCGTCCAACAGCCGGATCGCGGTGTCGACGATCGCATCACGGCTAATCGGGTCACGCCGGCGTTTGGCGGACCGATCGGGCAGCCGCTGCCAGGGCGGCTGCGGTATCTCGTGGGGCTGTTCGCTGGCCTTGTCCACCGACATGTTCCTTCCTGGCGCCGGTTACTGGAACAGCGTACTAATAACGAACGCCGTATTGACTCGAACGCGAGTCCATGCTAGAACGATGTTCGAGAAACGATGTTCGAGAAGCGAACGGGGTTCGATTGCCGAGGGAGACTCGACGATGGAGACCAATCCGGCCGCGAAGAGCGGCCAGGGCGAGAACGTGAGTGGGTCGGGCCGCGCGGCGGGCCGCGGACCAGGCCGCCGGCTCGCGGCGGCCGTGCTGATCACCGGCGCGCTGATGGACATGATCGATGTGACGATCGTGAACGTGGCCTTGCCGACGATCAGGCGGAGCCTGCACGCCAGTCCCACTCAGCTCGAATGGGTCGTGTCCGCTTACATGCTGGCCTTCGCTGCGGCTCTGATCGTGGCGGGCAACCTGGGCGACCGGTTCGGCCGCAAGCGAGTGTTCCTGTTCGGAGTCGGGCTGTTCGGCGCCGCGAGCATGTGGGCCGGCCTGTCCGCATCCGCGGTGGAGCTGATCGCGGCCAGGGCCGTCCAGGGCGCGGCCGCCGCCGCAATGGCGCCGCAGGTGCTCGCGACCTTCCGGGTGATCTTCACGACCACCAAGGAACGCGGCCAGGCCTTCGCCGCGTACGGTGCGATGCTCGGGTTT
>JASIBJ010000033.1 GCA_030045215.1 Streptosporangiaceae bacterium
GGCCATTGCGCACCGTCCAAGGAGTCGAGTTCCGCTTCCACGGCACCGTTCTCTACAACTCGATCTACCGGGCCGACGACCAGATCCTCGTCAACACCCACCTGTACGGGCTCCCGGCAGCCCACGCGCCGGTATGGCACTTTCGCAAGGTCGCGGGCGGCGAGGTCACCGCCGTGTACCTCGAAAGCTTCGAGCGGGTATGGGACGTCGCAGTGCCCATACCGGATGGTGATCCATGAGCCGCCGCATTGACTACTACGATGATCCCGCCGCGCCCGCGGCGACCAGCATCGTTCCGTCCGTGAACGTCGTCGTCACCAACGACGCGGGTGAGGTCCTGCTCATCCGCCGCTCGGATAACGACAACTGGGCCGTTCCCGGCGGAGCCGTCGATCTCGGCGAGTCAGTCGCCCAGGCGGCTGTGCGCGAGACCAGGGAAGAGAGCGGCATCGACTGCCAGATCACCGGCGTAGTTGGCATCTACAGCGACCCGAAGCACCTGATCCTCTATACGAGCAACAACGAGGTCCGGCAGGAGTTCTCGATCTTGCTGACCGCCACGGCGACCGGCGGCCAGCCCGCCCCGAGCAGCGAGTCCTCCGACGTCCGATGGGTGCAAGCCAGTGAACTGGCCAAGTACGGGATGGACCGATCGATGCGAATGCGAGTTGATCACTACCTGGAACGGCGCGACAGCCCGTACATCAACTAAGCCATCGCGCAGTCCGCAAGAGCGCTCCGCCTGCAAGGGGCTCGACGACCTTGCGAGCCGCATTTCCACGCGTTGTACGGCCGCTACCAAGGTTGGTGCCGACCGTGCGATCGCGCGCGTGACGGCATCTCCGGGTCCGTACCGCTGCCGGATCTCCGCCAGGCGATCACTGACAGCCACCGGCTGCCCGTCCGGGCTGGTTGTCATGTCGCAGTAGATGAGCGACTCGGCCAGGAGGCGCGACGACGGCCTGAACTCACGGACCAGTTCAGCCGCGAGGCCGCGTTCCTCTGCTTCGATCAGCGCACACGAGTGGTGCGCGACCATCCTGCACAGCGGCGGTTCTGCGCTTGTGAGGTCGCGGAGGTACCGGGCTCCATCCAACGGGTGGAATCCGGTGTCGTGCAGGTCAGGCGCATACCCGATGTCGTGCAGCCACGCGGCTGCCTCGACCAGGTCGGCATCTTCTGCTAATAGACCGCTTAACGTCCTGGCCCTCGCGGCCACGCCCTGCGTATGCGCCCAGCGGCGCGGAAGCGAATTCTTGAGGAGCCCACGAGCCGTGCTCTCTGCCCACTCGACAAGTCCCATGGATCTTGACGGTAGCCGAGCGGGTTGGGGACGTTCACGGACGTGCCGAGGGCGTCTTGGACGTCTTGATCAATCGCCTGGCCACGCCGTGGACTGCCCGGCACCCTGCGGACATGAGGTCATTTGGCAGCCCGGCATCGGTATCCAGCGAGTTGCAGCGAGGTCAGCTTCGCAAGCCGATGCCGACGGCGACGGCGACGGTCAGATTGACGAGCGTTCCTGGAGCCGTGCCAGAGCCCGCTGCTCCGCCAGCCGCCGCTCCTGGTAGTCGATCCGGATTGCCTGACGCAGCCCGTCGCAGGTATTGGCGGTCACCTCTTCATGTCGTCGCGGCGGATCACGCCCTTAGACGGTTGCAACACACCCCGACGCGGCGGCGCCTTTATTCTCAGTGCAGGACCTTTGGGGAGGACATGCGCGCCGCAGCACGTTCGGCCGTCATTCTGGCCGCGCTCGCTGGGACCGCCGCGGAGGTATGGGCGGTTAACTCAGGGTGGTCGTGGGTCTCCGCTGCGCTGGACCTGCTCGCTGGCTGGTCGCTCCTTGCGGTAGCTGGCTGGGGCAGGCACCTGTCGAGCGGCTGCCGCGCCTTATTCGGCCTGGCCGGCATCACCTGGTTCGCTGCGACCCCGGAGGTTGTGACAGGCACAGCCGGGCATGTCGCGGCACAGCTGGGCGGTGTCTGGCTCGCGCCCTTCACCACCGCGCTGCTGGCGTCGCCAGGGAGGTGGCCGTCGCGCTGGCATCAGCGTGCGGCCGCGGTCATCAGCTGGGTAAGGGCGATTCCGGCGCTCGCCCCGCTTGCCTGGCTCACAGCCCTGACCGGCGGACTCGTTGCCGTAGGCGGCCTGTCTGATGTCAGGCGCTACGCAGTCAGGGTGCCGCGTGCGGCAGCGATCCTGGTCGGCGTCCTGCTGGTAGTCTCCGGCGTCCTTCAGGCGGTCGCCAGCCGCGGCTCGGCAATCGAACCGCTGCTTGCGGCAAGCGTGGCTGCCAGCGGCATTGCCGTACTGGCGTTGCGGCCGGCCAGCGCGGCAACCGACGCCGGCCTGACCGGACTCGTTGTCGAGCTTGGCCGTACCAGCGACGCGAGTTCGCTGGAGCGGCGGCTCGCCCACGCAGTGGGCGACCCGAAACTTCGGCTGCTCTACCAGCTCGCGCCAGGGCTCCCGTTCGTCACTGCGGCAGGATTGCCAGCAGTAGCCACCCCGCCAGACCGGGCCGTGACAGTGCTCGGTGAGTCAGGAACGGTGGTCGCAGCTGTTGAACACGACCGGGCAGCCCTAGATGACCCGCAGTTGCGCGAGGCCGTGCTCGCGGTCGGCCGGCTAGCGGTCCGGCGCCTGCAGCGCGCCGCGGAGGCGGCTCAGCTGTCCATCGAGCTTGCCGATTCCCGGCGCCGGCTGATTCAGGCAGAGACCGCTGTGCTCGAGCAGTTCGCGCGCGACGTGGCCGACGGCCCCGGCAGATCTCTTGCCGACTGCCTGGATGCGCTTGATGCGGCGCTGGCCGCTGCTCCGGAGAGCTTGCGTGAAGACGTTGCTGCGGCGCGGGCGGCAGGGCGTGCGGCGTGGGACGAACTGTCGCGGGTGGCAGCCGGCCAGAGCAACTGGACACCACCGGGCGCCGGTCTCGCGGATGCGCTGCTTGACCTGGCTAGCGTGGCCGGTGCCGAGCCTGACCTCCGTATTGAGTGTGACATCGACGACGCCATCGCGGCCGCCGCATGGTTCGTGGCATCAGAAGGACTGGCCAACGCGCTGAAGCACGCCGGCCCGGCCCGGATCTGGCTCAGCGCGGCTACTGAGGCTGGCTGGCTGCGCGTGCAGGTGACCGACGATGGCGTAGGGGGCGCAGATCCGCACGGCAACGGCCTCGGCGGCCTTGCCAGGCGGCTCGCCGGATATGGTGCCTGCCTGGAAGTTCTCGGCGGCGAGCGAGGCGGCACGAAGCTTGTTGCTGCACTTCCACTACAGGGCCATCAGCAGGTCGATGTGGCGCGGCCTGCGCTGACCGCCTAGCCCTGATGACACGCACGAGCCGCGGCTCGCGGGTGCCAGAGACACTCGCGAGCCGCGGAGCCGGGGCGGCATAGCCCAGCTGGCAATCGATGCGAGCCAGCTGATCAGCCGGCCAGTACTGACATGCTTCCGGCCTGGAAAAGGTCGGTTACGTACACTGTGCGGTCCCGCTGATCAACGATCACGCCGTACGGATCGGACCCGACGGTCTGCTCGCGCGAGGCTGCGGCGCAGCCGCGCGTGTCAGCGGCATTGCAGCGCGTGGTGCTGATGATAGTGACCTGGGCGCTGCCGAAGTCGGTGACATACAAGGCGCCAGCACTGCTGTCGAGTGCCATCAGCAACGGTGAGATGCCAGTGGCGATGAGCGGGTGGCGGCTGTGGCAGCCAGCGATGTCAGTGCCGTTGCAGGTGGCGGTGTCGATGACCGAGACCGTGCCCGGTGAGTCACCGTCGGCGTTGTTGGCGACGTACAGGGTGTGGGCGGCGTCGTCGACGACGATGCCGTAAGGCCCGCGGCCGACCTTGAAAGTGGCAGCAAGGTGGGCGCAGCCAGCCGTGCTGGTGCCGTTGCAGGTGGCACCGTTGATCACGGCGACGGTGTC
>JASIBJ010000324.1 GCA_030045215.1 Streptosporangiaceae bacterium
GCGGCTCGGTGACCTACAACGGTCACACCTGGACCCGGAACACGACCTTCGACCCTGATGGCGCCGAGGGCCTGATGGAAGTCTCCTGCACCTCCGCGTCGTTCTGCATGGCCGTCGACGGCGGGAACGACCTGCTCTGGAACGGCAGCACGTGGACGAGCCCCAACTCCATCGACGTGACCGGGGACGGCATCGAGGATGTGTCCTGCGGGTCGACGACCTCCTGCATGGTGGTCGACTGGGACGGGAACGCGCTGCACTGGAACGGGACGTCGTGGCCAGCGACGGCGGTCTCCTGCCCCGACACCACCACCAGCAGCGCGGGCGACTGCACGACGACCGGCAGCTACGCCGACGCGCGCAGCGGCGTCCTCGATTCCGTGTCCTGCCCGACCGCCTCGTTCTGCGCCGCCGTGGACGGCAACGGCAACGCCCTCACGACTGCGGGCGCTTCCGGCCGGCGCGGCCCGCGCTGGCGCCAGCCCGTGACCATCGACCCGATCGCCAGCATCTTGCGCTCGGTGTCCTGCGCGTCGGCGTCGTTCTGCCTGGCAGTGGACACCAATGGCTACGCGCTGCAGTGGAACGGGGCGTCCTGGTCCCAGCCGACATGGTCGGCCACCAGCCCGGTCGACCGGTCGGGCGGCGCGCTGCAGAGCGTGTCCTGCGCATCGGCCGCGTTCTGCGTCGCGGTAGACGGCAACGGCCGCGAGCTGACCTGGGATGGCGCGTCGTGGTCGGCACCGCGCCCGGTGGATCCGCGCGGCGGCGGGCTGACCGGGGTGTCGTGCGCGTCGGCGACGTTCTGCGTCGCGGTGGACGGCAACGGCCGCGAGCTGACCTGGGATGGCGCGTCGTGGTCGGCGCCGCGCGTGATTGATCCGGTCGTGGGCGGGCTGACCGGGGTGTCGTGCCCGACGACGACGTTCTGCGCTGCGGTGGACGCGAATGGCCTGGCGCTGACGTGGGATGGCACTTACTGGTCGGCGCCCCTGGTGGATCCGCATGGCGGCGGGCTGACCGGGGTGTCGTGCCCGACGGCGACGTTCTGCGCCGCGGTGGACGCGGATGGCCGGGCGCTGACCTGGAATGGCCACGGGTGGTCGGCGCCGCGCCCGGTGGATCCGCGCGGCGGCGGGCTGACCGCGGTCTCGTGCCTGGCCCGCGGCTACTGCGTCGCGGCCGATTTCAACGGCCAGACGGTGTCGTTCGGCGGCCCGGCATCGCGCTGACGAAATCGGTCCGCTGGAACGGGAAAGGCGCCCTCGGTCCGAGGGCGCCTTTCTCCTGGTCCTGCTGGCCGGCCGCTGAGCCGGCGCGGCCGGGGCTTACAGGACGTCGTGGCCGGGGTGCGGCTCCTCGGGAATAGTTGTTCGCTCGGCCGGAATCGTGCCCAGCCGGCCTGCCTGGTAGTCCTCGAAGGCCTGCACCAGTTCGGCCCTGGTGTTCATCACGAACGGGCCGTAGGCGGCCACCGGCTCCCTGATCGGCTGCCCGCCGAGGACCAGGACGTCCAGCTTCTCGCTCGGGCCATCCATCCGCCGCTGGGCGCCGAACGTCAGCACGTCGCCCGGCCCGAACACGGCTAGCTGGCCGGTGCGCACCGGCCGCCGGCCGGCGCCGACGGTGCCCGAGCCCGCCAGCACGTAGCCGAGCGCATTGAAGTCCGCGCGCCACGGCAGCCGAAGCTCTGCGCCCGGCTCAACCGTGCCGTGCAGCAAGGTGATCGGGGTATGCGTGATACCGGGGCCCTCGTGCCCGTCGACCTCGCCGGCGATCACCCGGACGAGCGCTCCGCCGTCGGGCGAGCTGAGCAGGGCCACCTGACCGGCGCGGATGTCCTGGTAACGCGGCGGGGCCATCTTGAGCCCGGCCGGCAGGTTCACCCACAGCTGGAAGCCGTGGAACAGCCCGCCGCTCATCACCAGCTCTTCCGGCGGCTCTTCGATGTGGAGGATTCCGCCGCCGGCCGTCATCCACTGGGTGTCGCCGTTCGTAATCAGGCCGCCCCCGCCGTTGGAGTCCTGATGCCGGAAGGTGCCGTCGATGATGTACGTGACGGTCTCGAAGCCGCGATGGGGGTGCCACGCGGTGCCTTTGGGCTCGCCGGGCGCGTAGTCGACCTCGCCCATCTGGTCCATGTGGATGAACGGGTCGAGGGCCCGCAAGTCAACCCCGGCGAAGGCGCGTCTGACCGGGAAGCCCTCACCCTCGAATGCCGACGGTGCTGTGGTCACCGCCAGCACCGGCCGGTCATGCGCGGCTGCCGGATCCGGCTCGCTGATCCTGGGCAGCAGCAGGATGTCGCTGACGGTCACGGCTGGCATGAGAACCTCCCTGTGTTCCACTTGCCTGGCCTAACATTAATTGAACGCGCAACATTCCCGCGTGATCCGGGTCAGCAGTGATCCCTCAGGCATGCTCCTCGGGCTCGGCGCCGCCGCATTCGCCCGGCCCGGCGTGCTCGTCGGCCGGGGCGCCCATGATGCCGCGCAGTATGAGGCCGGCCAGCAGGTCCACCGCCTCGTCCGCGGTCGGCCGCGGTCCGAGTTCCGGCCCTGGATGGGTCAGCCAGGTACGGGCGTATTGCGACATGAGCGCAACTATCGCCGAGGCCACCGCCAGCGGCTGACCAGGCAGATGCCCGCCCGCGGCCCGCACGTACTCCAGGTGCGCAGCCAGGTCACCGAGCGTCGGCGCCAAGAGCTCAGCCTGGCGGCGCGCGAAGTGCTCGTCGACCATGGCCGCCTGCTGGAGCGCCAGTATCACCGCGGGGTTGTCGGTGGCGAAGGTCCAGTACTGGGCGACGTGCCAGCGCACCGCCTCGAGGCTGCTGAAGTCCGGGTCATGGCCGGGCATCGCGGCGCGGCGATCGCCCTCGGCCAGGATGTCGACCAGCAGCGCCTCGAGCAGTTGCTCCTTGCTGTCGAAGTGGCTGTAGAAGGAGCCTGCCGCCCGCCCGGCCTCGGCGGTGATGTCGGTTATCTTCGCCCGCAGGTAGCCGACCTGCCCGAACACGCGCTTGGCGGCTTCCTTCAGCGCAGCCTCGGTCTCGGCCGCACGCGCCTTGCGCGTGCCCGCCGCAATCCCGCCCTCGGGCATCACGGTCCTCCCGCCGTCCGGGCATTCCGCCAGTCCGCTCAGTCGCAGACGTCTACGGACTTGCCCCGGACACTAACAGCCTATATGGTGAATCTAAATTCACTGAATATAAGTTCACTCAGAGGAGAGATGCCATGACCCCACAGACGGCGCACACCCAGACGGAAGTCCTGATCATCGGCGCGGGCCCGACCGGACTCATGCTCGGCTGCGAGCTAGCCCGGCGCGGCGTTTCCTGCCTGGTCGCGGAGCAGGATTCGGGGCCCTTCACGGGCTCGCGCGGCAAGGGCCTGCAGCCCCGGACCCAGGAGATATTCGAGGACCTTGGCGTGCTGCCGCAGGTGCGCGCGCACGGCGGTCTTTACCCGCCGATACGGGCCACCAGCGGCGGCCACGTGGTCTTCGAAGGCCGAATGGACCCGCTCTCGCAACCCACTCCGGATGTGCCGTACCCGAACGTGTGGATGCTGCCGCAGTGGCGGACGGGCGAGATACTGCACGCCCGCCTGACCGAGCTCGGCGGCGGTGTGACCTACGGCGCCGAGCTGCTCTCGCTGCGCCAGGACGACGATGGCGTCAGCGCGGTGCTGCGCCGCCGCGGCGACAAGCAGATGGTCAGGGCCAGCTACCTCGTCGGCGCGGATGGCGGCCACAGCACGGTCCGCCGCGCGCTCGGCATCGGCTTCCTCG
>JASIBJ010000325.1 GCA_030045215.1 Streptosporangiaceae bacterium
CCTGCCCCCGTACGAGATCTCGGTGGCGCCGGACAGCACAACGGCCTACGCGTTCGTGGAGCGCTTCGCGTCGCTTTCGGACATGCAGCCAGAGGGATGGTTCACGCAGGTGGAGCGCATCAGCGCGGCAACCGGCGCGACGAGGACCTTCACGATCCGGAATTCGGAAGCTGCGGCGCTGGCCCCGGATGGCTCGCAGCTGTACGTCGCAGGCCAGGGTGCGCTGTCTGCCGTCAGTCCGGTCAGCGGTAGCACGGTCCGGCGCTGGCCGCTGCCGCTCAGAAGCGTGTCAGCACTGGCAATCGGCCGTGACGGAACCGCGTTCGCGTTCGGGTACCTCCCCGGACATAAGTCGAAGCCCGCGCTGGTGATCATGAACCTCCACACCGGGCGCGTTGAGCGACTGGTTCACCTGCCGTACAGCATCACCCCGGATGAGCCCTTGGAGCTCGTCCGCTCCCACGAAGTCTTTCCGGACGTAGTGCAGGACATGCAGGTCAGCCCGGATGGCCAGACCGTATACGTCGAGGTGCAGAAGGCCAATCTGACAACGTCGTACGCCATCGCGGTCGCAGCCCGCTCGGGTGCCATCATCGCCTCCACCGCAATGCAGGGTGTACCGTCCTATGATCTTGCGTTCGGCCGGTAACCCAGCTGAGCCGACTGCGCGGAAATCTGATAGCTCGCTATTGACGCGCTGCGCTATACAGGCGCGATGCAGCAGGCATATGAGCTTCGCCCCGTAAGCGAGAACGAGTTTCCGGCCTGGGCCCGCACGATCGCCGACAGCAACGGCGAAGACCTCACGGACGCGCAGCTCGCGGACGAGCGGGCCACCATCGAGCTGGACCGCACGATCGGCGCCTTCGACGACGGCGAGCCCGTAGGCGGCACCGCCGCGTACACCCGGCGGCTGGCCGTGCCCGGCGCGGTGCTGCCGGTCGCCGGGGTCACCTGGGTCGGGGTCGCGCCCACGCACCGCCGCCGGGGCATCCTGACCGCAATGATGCGCATGCAGCTCACCGACCTGCACGAGCGGGGCGCCGAGCCTATCGCCGCGCTCCGCCCCTCCGAGGCAGCCATTTACGGCCGGTACGGCTATGGTCCCGCGTCCCGCGGGGCCCAGCTGCGGGGCGAGAAGCGCTTGATGGCATTCCGGCCTGGCACTGATTTTGGCACCGGCACGGTCCGGCTGGTGGCGTGCGACCGCGCCCGGCCGCACCTTGAGCGAATCTACGAACGGGTGTGGCCGGGCGCCGTCGGCTGGCCGGACCGTGCCCAGCGATTCTGGACGAGCCGACTGCGTGACGAGCCGCATAATCGAGGCGGCGGCACCGCGCTCCGGTGCGCGGTCCATACCGAAGGCGACGGGACCGCGTCCGGGTATGTGCTCTACCGGTTCAGGGACGAAAGGGACCCTGTCGGCGCCACCGGCAGCACGGTGCACATCGTCGAGCTCGCCGCAGTCCCAGGGCCGGCTTACGCGGCCTTGTGGCGCTTCCTGGCCGGAATCGACCTGGCGCGATGGATCGACTACGAGGCGGCCGTGGACGAGCCGCTCGCCCATCTGCTGACCGAGCGGCGGGCGCTGCACTCAACCGAGGCCGACCGGCTCTGGGTGCGGCTGGTCGAGGTCGGCCCGGCGCTGGGCGGGCGCCGCTACGCGACGCCCCTGGACGTGGTCCTGGAGATCGATGACGAGTTCTGCCCGTGGAACGCCGGCCGCTTCCGCCTGCAGGCGGACGGGGATGCAGCGAGCTGCGAGCGGACAACCGATCCTGCCGACCTGCAGCTCAGTGCCGCTGAGCTCGGCGCGGCGTTCCTGGGCGGCACCACGCTGGCCTCGCTCGCCGCCGCCAGGCTGGTCCGGGAGCTGCGGCCGGGTGCACTGACGCGGGCGAGCACGGCGTTCCGCGGGGAGCGCGAGCCGTTCTATCCCGGCGGGCCTGCCTTCCCTGAGTTCTGAGTCGCCACTGCCGGAACATTCGTACACTGCCGGCCTGCGGCCGGCTGGGCCTTGTGTCACCGGAAGTCGCGGCTGCGGGCGGCGGCGACCACCTTGAGCCGCTGGAGCCGGCTAGCGAGCAGGCTGACCGCCCCGTCCAGCCGCTCGATCTTGCCGTGGATCAGCAGTGCGCTCGCGTCCACGCCGATCTTGCGGTAGCGCTGCCACACCGATGGCGGGCAGATGATGTTGCACATCCCGGTCTCGTCTTCCAGGCTCAGGAACACCACCCCGCGCGCTGTCCCCGGCTGCTGCCGGTGGGTGACCAGCCCGCCGACCGTGACCATCTGGCCGTTCCGCGTGGTCACCAGGCTCGCGGCCGGCAGCACTCCGTCGGCCGCCAGCAGGTCCCTGATGTGCTCGATCGGGTGCGTGCCGTACGTGCCCGTCGCCCACAAGTCGGCGAACGTCTCCTCCGCCGCGGTCATGGCCGGCAGCGCGGGGGCGGTCATCCCCAGCGTGGTGCCCGGCAGCTGGCCGGGCCTGACCGTCGCGGCCGCGCCCGCCGCCCACAGCGCCTCCCGCCTGCTCACCCCGAAGCAGCCGAACGCGCCGCCCATCGCCAGCGCCTCCAGCGCCGCGGCCGGAACCGTCGTGCGCCGGGCGAAGTCTTCCAGGTCGGCGTACGGCTGCCCAGCGACAATCTCCTCCGCCGCGGCGGTACCGAGGTTGCGTACCTCGGACAGCCCGAGCCTGATAACCGGCTGGCCGGGAACGGGGACTCCCCCGGCCCGCTCCGGTACCACACCGGCGTCGTGGTCCCGAGAGGCCGGACCCGGCCCGTTCCCCTGATCTTCGGCTTTTTCGAGAGTGGCAAGGACCCCGCTGGCGTTGATGTCGACGCCGCGCACCTGCACGCCATGCCGGCGCACGTCGCTGATCAGGCTGGCGGGCGCGTAAAAGCCCATCGGCTGCGCACGCAACAGCGCCGCGGTGAACGCGGCCGGGTAGTAGCACTTGAGCCAGGCGCTGGCGTAGACGAGGTAGGCGAAGCTGATCGCGTGCGACTCGGGGAAACCGTAGCTGGAGAACGCCAGGATCTTGACGTAGATGTCCTCCGCGACCGCGGCCGGAATGCCCCGCTCGGCCATCCCGGTCATCAGCCGCTCGCGCAGTTCCTCGATCCGCTCGGGTGCGCGCTTGGAGCTCATCGCCTGCCGCAGCCGGTCCGCCTCGGTCGGGCTGAAGCCGGCGCAGTCCATGGCGATCTGCATCATCTGCTCCTGGAACAGCGGCACCCCGAGGGTCTTGCCCAGCGCGTGCTCCATCAGCGGATGCGGCAGGTCGGCCTCCTCGTCGCCGTGCCGGCGGCGCATGTAGGGGTGCACCGAGCCGCCCTGGATCGGGCCCGGCCGGATCAGCGCGACCTCGACGACCAGGTCGTAGAACTTCTCCGGCCGCAGCCGGGGCAGCGTCGCCATCTGCGCCCGCGACTCCACCTGGAACACCCCGACTGTGTCGGCCTTCTGCAGCATCGCGTAGACGCCGGGATCCTCCTGCGGGATCGTGTGCAGGTCCCAGCGGACGCCGTGCGCCTGCTCGACCAGGTCGAAGCAGTCCCGCAGCGCGGTCAGCATGCCCAGGCCCAGCAGGTCGAACTTGACCAGCCCGGCGTACGCGCAGTCGTCCTTGTCCCACTGCAGCACGCTGCGGTTCGGCATCCGGGCCCACTCGACCGGGCACACCTCCCCCACCGGCCGGTCGCAGATCACCATCCCGCCCGAG
>JASIBJ010000326.1 GCA_030045215.1 Streptosporangiaceae bacterium
GGCCTGGGCCTCGCTGCGCTGTTCCTGTACTGGGACACGCTCCACACCAGCACGACCGGCGCCTCCATAACGATCCTGTTCGGCTCCATGTTCACCATCGGGAACGGGGCCATCCCGCTGGTGGCCGCATTCGGCCTGCCGGCGCTGTTCATCGTCGGCCTACTGTTCCGGCCGTTGCTGCTCAGCTCGGTCAGCGCGGACCTGGCCGCCGCACGCGGAGTGCGGATCCGGCTGGCCGGGCTCGCCTGCCTGGTCGCGATCGCGCTCGCAGTCTCGCTGGCGGCGATGACCGTCGGCGCGATCCTGTCGACCGCGCTGCTGGTCGGGCCAGCCGCGATCGCGCTGCGGCTGACCAGCACGCCAGGCCGCGCCACGATCGCGGCAGCAGCAATCGCCGTCGCGGCGACATGGCTCGGCGTGCTCCTGGCCTACGACAGCTTTACCTGGCCTCCGAGCCACGACGGCTGGCCGGTGAGCTTCTTCATCGTGGCGCTGATCTTTGTCGCCTTTCTTATCGCGCAGCCGGTCGGACGCCGGCGGATCCGCCAGGTGGAGGGATAACCGCCGATGTTCGCTCCGTTCATGGTCAATGCCTGGGTCACCGCGTCCATGGTGGCGGTCATCGCGGGCGTCGTCGGGTTCTTCGTCGTTCTCCGCGGTGCCGCGTTCGTGGCTGACGCGGTGCCCCAGGGAGCGTTCGCCGGGGCGGCCGGGGCCAGCCTGCTTGGCATCAACACGCTGGTCGGACTGGCCGTCTTCGCGCTCGCCGGGTCCCTTGGCATTGGCTGGCTGAGCAGGCGGGGCAGGCGTGACGTCGCTACCGCGCTGATCCTCGTCATGATGCTGGGGCTGGGCGCGCTCTTCCTGAGCTTCACCGTCGAGTACTCATCGGAGATCTTCTCGCTGCTGTTCGGCGAGGTGCTGGGCGTCAGCACGAACGAGATCCTGCCGATCGGGCTGCTCGGCATCGCGTGCATGCTCGCGATCGGGGTGCTGTACCGGCCGCTGCTGCTCAGCTCGCTGGCGCCTGAGGCGGCCGCAGCCCGCGGCGTCAGCCTGGCCTGGATCGAGCTGGCGTTCCTCGTCATCGTCGGCGTCGCGGCCAGCATGACGCTGCCGGTCGTCGGCGCCTTGCTGATCTTCAGCCTGATGATCGGCCCGCCTGCTGCGGCCAGGTCGCTGACCAGCAACCCGGCGATCGCGATCGGCCTGTCGGTCGTGCTGGCGCTCGCCACCGTCTGGATCGCGATCGCGGCCGCGTTCGAGACCAACTGGCCGATCGGCTTCTTTGTCGGAGTCGGCGGCGCCGTCAGCTACGGGGTCGGGCGGCTGGTAGCGGCCTTGCGCGCCGCCTGGGGGGTCGGCGCCGAGCGCAGCACCGTGGCGGGCGCGATCACCGCCAGCGACGGCTGACTGACCCGGCGGAATCCGGCCGGGATCGGCTCGGTCAGCATCGTCAGGTTGCGCCGGGTGGCCGGGACCCAGGCGTATTGCGCCTCGACCCATTGTCGGGGCCCGGTCGTCGTTGCCAGGTAGCTCTGCACGGGCAGGTACGTGTCCGGGTCGATCCAGATGACCTCTCTGGTCCCCGGAACCATCAGCCGCCTGGACACGATCTCGATTGCGTCAACGCCATGCACCTTCTGCCTGCCTGCCACGCGGAACAAGCCGCAGCGCAAGACGTGCCTGATCCACGCCGTCGTCGGCGGCGGGAACGGCGCCCACTGGCAGCTGGCCGGTGGCGGGAGGATCACGAAGACAAGGCCCGAAGAGATCACGGCGTGCCACCACGTCCTGGCCCGGTAGTCGACTTCCGTGCGGCTGCCGTTCCGGCGCCCGGCTGGCAGCACCACCGCCTCGCCGGACAGCGGACGGCCGTCGGCGGCGAACATCTCAGTCCGGCTCCAGCGACCGTAGCTCCAGTTATGCGAGCTCTGAGCGCCGGGCGTCACGGCGCCGAGTTCGTCAGCGAACCCGGTCGCGAAGTCCGGGCCGTGCCAGCTGTCGTACTCGATGGCTATCTCGCGTGACGCACTGCCGGCGAGGCTGCTCTCGGTGCGGCTCATGACGTAGGCCAGAGTCTCTGCCCGCAGCGGGCCAGGCGCCGCGCGCTGCGGTCCGGCGCCGGTCGCGAGCACGACGGCGACGGCCACCGCGGCCGCTATCCCGGCCGTGAGCCCCGAACGCACCAGGTGCTGGCGCTGCCGGTGCCGCCTGCGGGCTCGGCGGGCCAAGCTGGGCAGGTCGGCTGTGATCCGGACCGCGGCGGCGCGAGCCTGCATGCTATCCGCCACCAGTTCCTCGAACTCGGCGTCCATGATCTTTCCTTGTGCGTTGGCCATGATGTCTCTCCGTAGTCCCGTGCTAGCGCCCCGCCAGCTCGGCGTCGGTAGCCAGCCACGATTCGGCCAGTTCCCGCATGCGCCGCAGGCCACGCGACGCCGTTGCCTTGACCGTCCCCTGGGTGCAGCCGAGTATCTGCGCGGTCTCCGCCTCGGTGAGCTGCTCCCAGTACCGGAGCACGATGACGGCACGCTGCTGCGGCGGGAGCTGGCGGAGCGCCCTGACCAGCGCATCGCGCAGATCTACCGCCGCGGCCACGTCCGGGGCCGCGGCAGGCTGATCGGCGCGCACCAGCGGCAGCTTCCGGTGCCAGGCGCCGCTGCGGCGCCAGCCGTCGGCGGCGAGGTTGTACAGCGTGCGCCGTAGATAGGCCTCCAGGCTGCCGTCGATCGCCCGCCGCTGCCTGACCAGTCGCTCCAGCGCCGCCTGCAGCAGGTCCTCGCCGTCATGCTGGCTCCCGGCAAGCAGCACGGCGGCTCGCAGTAGCTGCGGGCCGCGGTCGGAAAGCAGGTGCTCCAGCTGATCACCGTTCGCCGGCTCCGGCATCGGCTACCTCCTCTTCCTGCTGACCAGAACGAAGGAGCAGGCGCGGGGGTTGACACGGCAGGAGAGTTCTCGGAGCCGCGGCCAGTCCGCGGCCCGCCCCATCAGGCGGCTCGCCGGATCGGTCAGCCGACGCGCTGCCACAGATCAGTGATGGCGATTCCCAACTCGGCGAGCATCTGGCGCAGCAGCGGCAGCGACAGGCCGATGACGGTACCGGGGTCGCCGTCGATGCCGTCGACGAACGGCGCACCCCGTCCGTCAATGCTGAACCCGCCGGCCAGGGTGTGCGGCTCGCCGGTGGCGATGTAGGCAGCCAGTTCGGCCTGGGTCGGCGTGCCGAAGCGCACGAGGGTTGCGGCCACCTCCCGAACTCGCCGGCCCGTCGGGCCGTCGATCAGGCAGTGACCGGTAAGGAGGGTTCCCTCCCGGCCGGCGATCTTGCGCCACCCGGCGGCAGCCGCTTCTGGGGTAGCCGGTTTGCCAAGTGGCTGGCCCTCGAAGTCGAGCAGCGAGTCACAGCCGAGCACGAGCGCACCGGGGCGGAGGCTGGCCACCGCTGCGGCCTTCCGCTCGGCCAGAGTCGCGACCATCGCGGCAGTGTCCAGCCTCTCGTCGCAGGTCTCGTCGACGCCGCTGACGACGGCCTCGGGTTCAATGCCCGCGTGGCGCAGGACTGCGAGACGGCCGGCCGACCCGGATGCCAGGACGAGGGAGACGGGCGCCGGTCGCGTCATCGGGCCAGGTTAGCAGCGGCGGGACGCGGCTCCCGGTTTGCTAGAGCGGGAGCAGGTCGGGGCGCTTGGGCAGCATGCCGTCGCCGCTGGAGACGCCGCGCAGCCGCCGCTGCAGCCATGGCGCGGCGTAGGTCCTGGCCCAGTGCAGGTCGTCGCGGCGGGCCGCGAGCCAGCCCGGCTCCTTCGGCCGTGCGGCCAGTGGCTCACGCCAGTCCTCGCTGACGGGCACGTCGACGACCTCGCAGGCCCGCAGAGCGACCCGACGGTGCCCGTCCGGCGCCAGGTGCAGCCGGTCCGCGCACCACTCGCGCCGGTCGGCCAGGACCGGCATCGCCCACAGGTCCACCTGCAGGCAATCGTGCCGCCTGGCGATCGCGCGCAGCCCGTCGTTGTAGGCCACTACCTTGCCGCGGACCAGCCGGATCAGCGGGAACCCGCCGGGGTCGAAGCCGGTGAAGAGCAGGACCTGACTGCCCGCGGCGCGAAGGGCAGCAACTGCCTGCTCGAAACTGGCCGCCAGCGCGTCCGGATCTGCCTTGGGACGGAGCAGGTCATTGCCGCCGGCCGCGATGCTGACCAGATCAGGCGCGAGGTCCAGAGCGGCCGGGAGCTGGTCGCTGATCACCTGGCCCAGCACCTTGCCGCGGATCGCCAGATTGGCGTACCGCAGGCCGGGAGACACGATCGCGAGCCGGCGCGCGAACCGGTCGGCCCAGCCCTGGTGAGTTCCGTCCGGGTAGGGGTCGCCGACACCTTCGGAGAAGCTATCGCCGAGTGCGACGAATGATCCGACCGACAGCATCTCCCGCCTGGCCCTCCCGCCCTGATGCTCGCATTTCGGGCCGCGCCGCAGCAACCCGCACGTCAGGCTAGCAGTGCCACGAATCACAGCTGATCCGGCGCCGCGGCTCGGTTCGCGGTTGTCAATCCGGGTTGCTATGCGCGGGTCAGCGCGCGGTCGCGGCGGTCTTGCTCGCACGGTGCCGCAGCCGGTGCAGGAGAGCGCCTGGCAGGATGAGGCCGGGGATGCAGTGCACCGCGAGCACGCCGATCAGGCTTGGTCCGCCCCAGTCATTGCGATAACTGGCCGCGTCGCCCCAGTGAATCACGAATGGCTCCGCGACGGCCCGGCCGGTCAGGTACAGGCCAAACACGATTCCGGCGGCAATAAGGATCTTCTTCATCGTCTTGCTCCGCTCAGCATCGCTATCCAACCTAGGAACCAGGACCGGAATGCGGCATCCGGTGAGCACCCGGATTCGCATCGGGGAAAACCCCACTTCGCGCGGCCGGATCGGGTTGCGTAGCCGCCAGAGCGTGACTAGGCCGCCGGTCGGCGAGATCATGGTCAGATGAGCGACTGGTACTGCCCGGAGCGCGTCAGCGCCCGAACCGCGGGCCACGGCTGAGATGCATGTCGTCGGCTTGGTGCTGCACCCTCAGCGCGATTCGTCCGAAGCCGTGAACGCGGTCCTGGAGTGGGCGGCGCGGCGCCATATCGAGGTGCTCGGGATCGAATCGGAGGTCGGGCGGCTGAACTGCGCCGCCAAGGCGGTCTCGGCCAGCGACCTAGGCAGACGTTCCGACCTGGTCGTGAGCCTGGGCGGAGACGGCACGATGCTGCGGGCGATGCGGATAGCGGATCGCCAGCAGGCGCCGGTGCTCGGCGTGAACCTGGGCAAGCTGGGTTTCCTCGCCGAGGTCGACGTGCCTGACCTCCCTGATGCCCTGTCGGCCATCGATGCGAAGGAGTTCACGGTGGAGCCGCGGCTGGCCGTCGACGCTATGATCGACGGTCAGGTCGTAACCGCCTTCAACGACATTGCCCTGGTCCGCTACCCGGGAGAGCCGACCGCGCAGGTGGCGGTACGTGCGGGCGGGCAGCCGTTTGTGAGCTATGCGGCGGATGCAGTCGTCGTCGCGACCCCGACTGGCTCGACGGCCTACAGTTTCTCGGCTGGCGGCCCGATCGTCAGCCCTGCGGTGGAGGCACTGCTGGTCACCCCGGCCGCGCCGCACTCGGCCTATAACCGCGGCCTGGTCCTGTCGGTGCACGATGGCCTGGAACTGGACTTGCTGCCCGGCAGCGGCCGGCTGGCGGTCGAAGTCGACGGCCAAGTCGCCGCGAACGTGAGCCAGGGAGACCGGATCGTGGTGGAGCCCCGGCCGGGGGCCGCCCACGTGGTACGCCTAGGCCGCACCACTTTCTATCTGCGGGCCCGCCGCAAGCTCCGGCTCACCGACTCCGCGGAGATCATTCCGGTTACGAACCAGCCTCGGCGATTGCCGTCTGGTACAGGGCAGTCATATCAGTACTGAACCGGGCCGCATACGACACAGACGGTGTGTCGCCGCCCTGCTCGTAGCCCCCGATGACGCCGATCACGGTTCCCACGCTGCCCTGGGTGGTGGTGCTGGCCAGCAGCGGGCTGCCACTCGTTCCGTCCGCAAAGCCGCCGCAGTCGAAGACGAGTTGCGTCGTGCTGTAGGCCCGCGCCGTGTTGACGCAAGTGATCATCGTCCCGTCACCGTCCGGATACCCCGCAACCTCCACCTTCTGGCCGGGGGGCGCGCCGAACCCGATTGCCTCGCCTCCGGTGATCTGCTGAATGCTGGCCTTGGAGCCGTGCTGGCTCACGACCAGGAACGCGAAGTCGTCGTCAGGATCGGCCGATGAACTCCAGCGCGGGTCGACGATGACGCGGGTCACCGTCCAGATGCCGTAGGGCGTCTGCCCGTCGGCGTAGTCGGGGACGAAGGCGAATTCGCCCGCCGAGTGCGCGGTCACGCAGTGGGCCGCGGTGAGCACCAGGTCCCCGGACGGGCTGTCGACGACGCTGGCCGTGCAAAAGTGATTCCCGAGCGCACCAGTGGACGTCAGGGTGAACAGGGCGCCAACCGTCTGGGCCTGGCCAGGGATGGCGGTTACCGTGGGGGCACCCACGGCAGGAGCGGTGAGGATCAGGAAGCCGGCGCCGACGAGAGCAGCGATCACCACGGCTGCTGCCGTCACCAGCTTGATCAGCAAGTCACCTGGGGCGCGGCCGGCTGGCTCCCGCCGCGTCCGCAGCCATCAATCGTCCCGCCCCGCCGAGGGCACACGTGTCTCGCCCGGCGCATACCGCCCCTCTCAGTCGGGCCGGTTGCCCCCGGAACCGCCCTGTCAGTGCCCGTTTACCATCTCGTGACCGTTCTGGCGGCCATGGTAAGGGCCGCAGCCGCGCAGGTAAATACACGTAACCTGGAGATTTCCTGAGAGTAATGATTCCGCCAACTCCGGCTGGTCGCGCGGGGCGCCGCCGTCCCGCGAGCCTCCCGCGGCGCGCTGTCAGTCCGTCGTCGCCGCCCTTCGGGCCGTCTGATCGAGCTGGTCTCTATAGGCCGCCCACCCGGCCTCATCGACATCCGGAAGGCTGGAGCTGTCTGGCCGCAAGCCGGCCGTGCCGTCGATGAGTTCCCTGACGATGTCGGCCTGCCCGGCATGCCGGTGCGTCTCGGCGGTCATGTGGGTCATGATGCGGTGCAGGGTAACCTCGCCGTGCTCGCCCGGCCACCACGGCACGCGACCGATCGCATCGATGCCCAGAGCGTTGAACGTCTGGTCCGCGTGGGCCCATGCTCTGCGGTACCAGCCGGTGATGTAATCGCGGGACTCGTCGGCGGTGGCCCACATATCGGCCAACGGCTCGCGCTCGAGCAACTCGTCGT
>JASIBJ010000327.1 GCA_030045215.1 Streptosporangiaceae bacterium
GCCCCTGCTCAACCGCGCGGTGACGCCGAACTACCCGCCAGGGTCGTCCTTCAAGATCGTGACAAGCTCGGCCGCTTTCTCCCAGGGCCTGCTGGCCAACACGAGCACAACCGTGCCGGCCCCGCAGCCGCTGACGCTGCCGAACGGGAACCTGCTGAACAACGACGGCGACATCCCCTGCGCGAACGGCAACCCGCCGGTCATCGAGGCGTTCTACCTGTCCTGCAACACCGCGTTCGCCAAGCTCGGCATCAGGCTGACCGCGCCGGTGCTGCGCGACTACGCCAACAAGTTCGGCATGAACCAGACCTTCGACATCCCGTTCCAGGTCGAGCCGGGGGTCTTCCCCGAGGACTCAGGCTGGACCGACCCGTCGCTGACCGCGTTCTCAGCCATCGGGCAGTTCGACGACGAAGTCTCCCCGTTGCAGGAGGCCATGTTCGCCTCGGCCATCGAGAACGGCGGGACGCTGATGAAGCCCTACCTGGTCCAGCATGTGCTCGGGCCCGGTCTGTCGGTGATCCAGTCGGCTTCGCCGACCGCCTTCAGCCACCCGGTAACCTCCCAGGTCGCCGCATACGTCACGCAGATGATGTATCAGGTCACGCACAACCCGGCCGGCACCGCGTACCAGACCGCGGGACCGCCTGCGACGAGTATCCCGATCTACGGCAAGACCGGAACGGCCGAGTCGGGACTCACCCCGCAGGAGAGCCCCGACGACGCGGTGTTCAGCTGCTTCGTACCGGCTGGGCCGGGCGTGCCCAGCCCGATCGCGGTCGGCGTCATCGTCAAGGGCGGCGGGTTCGGCGCGGACGCGGCCGCCCCGATCGCAGTGAAGGTCATCGAGGCCTACCTGGGGCACTCATGATCGGGCCAGGGCGCGGGCCGCGCGGACGGTCGTCCATGACTCACGGGATAACCCGGGCGCGGGGCTGCCGCCTGGGCCCGCAACGGTGGCGGCAGCCCTTGATCAGCAGGACGGTAATGTAAGTGCGAGACATGACTCAGCCACGGCTTCTCGGTGGCCGCTACGAGCTTGATGGCATCGTCGGGCGCGGCGGCATGGCCGAGGTCTTCCGGGCGCGCGATATCCGTCTTGACCGGATCGTTGGCGTGAAGACGCTGCGCGACGACCTGGCCAGGGACCAGACTTTCCAGGCGCGCTTCCGCCGCGAGGCTCAATCCGCCGCGTCACTCAACCACCCCTCGATCGTCGCCGTCTACGACACCGGCGAGGACATGGTCGGCGGCACTCCCGTGCCCTACATCGTGATGGAGTTCGTTGACGGAAGGACGCTGCGCGACCTGCTCCGCGACGATCGCCGACTGCTCCCCGAGCGGGCCGCGGAGATCACCGATGGCGTGCTCCGCGCGCTCGACTACAGCCACCGCAACGGCATCGTGCACCGCGACATCAAGCCCGGCAACGTCATGCTGACCCGCTCGGGCGAGGTCAAGGTGATGGACTTCGGCATCGCCAGGGCAGTTTCCGACTCGCAGATGACCATGACGCAGACCGCCCAGGTCATCGGCACCGCTCAGTACCTGTCTCCCGAGCAGGCCCGCGGGGAGCGGGTCGATGCTCGCAGTGACCTGTACTCGACCGGCTGCCTGCTGTACGAGCTGCTCACCGGCAGGCCGCCGTTCACCGGCGACTCGCCGGTGGCCATCGCCTACCAGCACGTGAAGGAAGATCCCATACCGCCGTCGAGGATCGACCCCGAGGTGCCGCCCTGGGCCGACGCGATCGTGCTCAAGGCGATGCAGAAGGACCCGGCGCAGCGGTACCAGTCGGCGGGCGAGATGCGCAACGACATCCAGCGGGCGCTTTCAGGTGCCCAGCTGGCCGCGCCGATGGCCACGCAGACCTACGGCCCGGGAACCCGCCGGATGGGCGCCTCCACTCAGACTGTCGGCCGCACCGCCGCGATCCCGCCGTACGGCTACGGCCCTGAGGAGTCCGGCTACGACGGTGACCGGCCGAAGCGCAAGATCTGGCCCTGGGTAACGATCGCCGTAGTCATCGCCGTCCTCATCGCGTCCATCTTCATCCTGAAGTTCATCAACCAGGGCAACAACAGCTCCGGCGTCACGATCCCGAGCGTCACCGGGCTGCCGCTGAAGCAGGCGGAGAACGTGCTGACAAAGGACGGCTTCAAGATCGGGACTATCACGCTCCAGAACTCGGCCAGTGTCCCGAAGAACGACGTGATCTCCACCGACCCGAGTTCCACCGCGCCCAGAGGCAGCACGATCAACCTCGTCGTCTCGAGCGGCAGCAATACGGTGACAGTGCCCAGCGTTCAGGGCGACCCCCTCGGCCAGGCGGAGAGAGCGCTGACGCGCGCCGGGCTGACCTGGACGATCACCCACTCGTCCTCGCCCGCCCCGGCCGGCACCGGTCCCAACATCGTCCTCAACCAGAGCCCGGCCGCGGGCACCTCCGTCCAGAAAGGCTCGTCGGTAACGCTGACGCTGCCACCAGTGGGCCTGGACATGCCGTCCCTCGTCGGTGACACCCTCCAGTCGGCGCTTAACACCCTCGAAAGCTCGCCGTACAACGTGAACCAGAACCAGATCAGCGTGCAGAGCTGTACGAACCCGAACGGGGTGGCCGTCAACTCTGTGTGCAGCACATCGCCAAGCGCGGGCCAGCCTCTGGTGGCGGGCGAGTCCGTGATCCTCTATGTCGTCCAGGCCACGCAGAGCCCGACGCCGACACCGACGCCAACCCCGACGCCGACTCCGTCGAGTCCGAGCCCGAGTCCGTCCACCACGCTATAGCCACTGCGGCCTGGGCCGACCGGCGAGCATCGGTCAGCCCAGGCCGGGTAGCCCGAAGGCGACCGGCCGCGTGTGACGAGGATCTCAGCGCCAGCCCGGCGATGGCGCGGTCCGCGCTCTCGCGTGGTGGAGAATGCCTGTTACAACGCGTGTCTGCGCGCGAGCGTTCTGTGTCCGGACGCTCCGGACCGCGCACCCGCCCGGGCCGGGCTTGGTCTCCCGCATCGCGGCAGGCCGCCGGACCAACTACGCTTACGCCGATAGGGCGTGCGCGGGTCCGCACGCCTGAGCTGCCGGGTGACCCCCTCCGGCAGCGGTGAGAAAGCCCGTCAGGAGAACGACCGTGCCGAAGTCCCGCGTCCGAAGCAAGGCGGTCTACACGCCACCGGCCAGGTCAGCCAAGGCCAAGGTCAGCCCTCCGTGGCTGGCTCCGACGATGCTGGGCTGCCTGATTGTCGGCCTTGTCTGGATCGTGCTGTTCTACGTCAGCCAGCAGAAGCTGCCGATCTCGGCCTTCGGGCCCGGGAACCTGGTCATCGGCTTCGGGTTCCTCGTCGCCGGCGTCGTGCTGTCGACCAAGTGGCACTGACCCCTGGGCGCTAGAACAGGTGCCCCTGGTAGAACCCGTAGGTGCCGATCAGTTGGTGGTTTCTGATCACCACCACGGCTATGAAGATCGCTATCATCGCCGCCGTCGCGGCGACCTGAACCAGTGTCCGGTTCCGGCGCGGGGCGTAGGCATACGCGGCCGTCAGGAGGCCTCCTGCGACCAGTCCGCCGACGTGCGCCTGCCACGCGATCTGCGGGACGACGAAGCTCAGCACGAGGTTAAGCACGATCAGCATGACCACAGGCCGGGAGTCGGCCCGGATCCGCTTGGCCAGCACGAACCAGGCGCCGAACAAGCCGAAGATCGCGCCGGAGGCGCCCGCGGCATACTCGTACGGCACCAGGCAGTAGATCAGGATTGATCCGGCGATCCCGCTTACCAGGTAGACGGACAGGAAGCGCACCGCGCCGAGCATCCGCTCCACCGCGGGCCCGACTATGAACAGCGCCCACATGTTGAATGCGATGTCGAGGAAGCCGAGGTAGCCGACCCCCGCGGGCGGAAGGAAGGCGCTGGTAATGAGCCGGTACCACTGGCCGAAGACGACTCCCACATACGGACCGCCGCTGTAAAGCCGGCCGGCGCCCACCATCTCCCAGTCGTAACCGAGCTGGGCGTGCGCCAGCTCGATCACGTAGAGCACGATGTTCAGCACGATGAGGGTCTGGGTCACCCTGGGGGTGCCCGCAACCCGGCCCCCGAACCGGCCGGTGGCGTGCCGGACGCCCCGGTTGCCCTCCCTGATGCACTCGACGCACTGGTGTCCGACGGCTGCGGGGCGCAGGCAGTCAGGGCAGGCAGGCCGGCCGCACCTGACACAGGACACATATGTCTGCCGACCCGGATGCCGGAAGCACGTCGGGGCCGGAGGAGCCGTTTGGCCGGTTTCGGGGGGCGTGGCCATGGTCTTTCGCTTTCCTGCTAACTGTCGCTTTGCCCGATCTCAACCGACTCGAGCACGACGTCCTGCACCGGCCGGTCGCCGCGGCTGGTCTGTACCCGGCTGATCTCATCGACGACGTCGCTGCCCTCGGTGACCTCGCCGAAGATCGTGTGCTTGCCGTTGAGCCAGGGCGTGGGCACGGTGGTGATGAAGAACTGCGATCCGTTGGTGCCCGGACCCGCGTTGGCCATGGCCAGCAGATACGGCCGGTCGAACGACAGGTCGGGGTGGAATTCGTCAGCGAACTTGTACCCGGGACCGCCCGTCCCGGTACCGAGGGGGTCTCCGCCCTGGATCATGAAGTCAGGGATGACCCGGTGGAAGATCGTGCCGTCATACAGCTTCGACTGACCCTTCTGGCGGGTTGCCGGGTTTGTCCACTCCCTCGTTCCCTCGGCGAGCTCCACGAAGTTCCGCACGGTCTTCGGTGCCTGGTCAGGAAATAGCCGGACGACTACAGTCCCGCGGTTGGTCCGCAGCGTCGCGGTCAGCGTGTTAGTCATACCAGGAATCCTGCCACTATCCGCCGACCACCCTGGCCATCCCACCCTGGCAAGCCCGGCCGCGCCGATCGGGCAGGGCTTGCACCTGCGTGATTGACCCCAACAGCCGGGGGAAGAGGTTCGGCGGGAGCGCGATTCACGGGAGGTTCAGTGTCCCCTTCGACCAAGAAGCAGACAGTTAGTAACACCAGCAGGATCAGCAGCCAGGCCAAGAACGTGGCCGCGCAGGCAGTGCCGGCGGCGCGGA
>JASIBJ010000328.1 GCA_030045215.1 Streptosporangiaceae bacterium
AACACGCCATCGGTCGCGATGAGCCGGCGTCTCGCTCCGGCGCTTGCCTGGAGTTGAGCTTCCAGATCGGCCATGTCGCGATTGCGGTAACGCAGCCGGCTAGCTTTGCTGAGCCTGATCCCGTCGATGATCGATGCGTGGTTCAGTTCATCGCTGATGACGGCATCCTGCTCGCTCAGCAATGTCTCGAACAGGCCTCCGTTGGCATCGAAGCAGGAGGAATACAAGATGGTGTCCTCGGTGCCGAGGAAGCCTGAGATGCGCTGCTCGAGTTGCTTGTGCACGTCCTGGGTGCCGCAGATAAACCTCACGCTGGCCAGCCCGTACCCCCAGCGGTCCAGGGCCTCCTTGGCCGCCGCCACGATGCGCGGGTCATCGGCCAAGCCCAGATAGTTGTTTGCGCAGAGGTTGAGGACCTCCTTACCGTCTCCGACGCGGATGCTGGACCCCTGCGGACTGACGATGACGCGCTCAGCCTTGAACAAGCCAGCCGAGCGGATCTCGTCAAGCTCGCCGCTGATCTCCTGCTCGACGCTGGCAAACACGTGCTTGACCCCTCACGATCGTTGCTTACTGCTGAGCCCAGGTCAGGACCACCTTGCCGCATTGGGCGCTGCGGACAGTATCGAAGGCCTGCCCGAAATCGGCGGCATCGAACCGGTGCGTAATGACGGGGGAAATGTCGACGCCCGAATGGATCAGCACCGACATCTCGTACCAGGTCTCGAACATCTGACGCCCGTAGATGCCCTTGATCGTGATCATGTTGGTCACAAGGTGCGACCAGTCGATCCCGAAGTCCTCCGCGGGCAGCCCGAGCATCGCGATCTTGCCCCCGTGGGTCATGGCGTCCACCATTCCCCGCAAAGCGGCCGGCTTGCCGGACATCTCCAGGCCGACGTCGAAGCCCTCGCGCATGCCAAGTTCGGCCATCACGGCACCGAGGCTGAAGTCGGCAGCATTGACAGCCAGCGTCACGCCGATCCGCCTGGCGAGATCGAGACGGTATGGCGACACGTCACTGATGGCGATGTACCGGGCCCCGGCGTGCCTGGCCACGACCGCTGCCATAAGCCCGATCGGGCCGGCACCGGTGATGAGAACGTCCTCCCCGAGAACCGGGAACGTCAGGGTAGAGTGCACGGCGTTGCCGAAGGGGTCGAAGATGGCGGCGACGTCGAGGTCGATACCCGGCTCGTGCCGCCAGACGTTCGTCGAGGGCAACGCGATGTACTCGGCAAAGGCGCCCGGATGGTTGACCCCGACCCCTTTCGTGTGCGCGCATTGAACACGCCGGCCGGCCATGCAGTTGCGGCAACGGCCGCATACCAGGTGGCCCTCACCGCTCACAAGGTCGCCTTGACGCAGTTCTTGTACGTCGGACCCGACATCCACGACCTCACCGGCGAACTCATGGCCGACAACAAGCGGCACCGGCACATTCGCCCGTGCCCAGCCGTCCCAGTCGTAGATGTGCAGGTCCGTACCGCAGACACCGGTCCTGAGCACGCGGATCAGGACGTCGTCCCTGCCTACGGCGGGGACTGGCACGTCCTCGAGCCAGAGGCCAGGTTCCGCTGCCGCCTTAACCAGCGCTTTCATCCGCCGCGCACTCCCACGTAACACCATCCCGACGCCGCCACGGCCGTCAGTGTTCATCCTCCACGACCGGCCACCGACGTCTTTGCTAGCCCAGAACCCTACCGTGCCAGACAGCCAGCCGGGCCGGGCGAAGACGCCACCCTGGCCGCCGATCGACCGGCTGCCGGGCGGCCAGCTGGCAGGCGGCGCCCGGACTCGGCGGCAGGGCGCGATTTCGCCACGATGCGGGACGAAGCCTACCCGGCAGGTCCCGGCCCGGAGTAAGGACCTACGGCTCCCGACGCGCAGGCTTACGGCCCATGATTCGCCCAGGGAATATAGGTCTACTGACAGGATGGCGGCAAAGGATGAAGCTTTCCGGACGATCATCGAGCCGTTCCGCATCCACTCGGTCGAGCCATTGCGGATGACGACGAGGGCCGAGCGAGCCGATGCGCTGGCCGCGGCCGGCTACAACCTGTTCGGCCTGCGGGCTGTGGACGTCCTGATCGACTTGTTGTCCGACTCGGGAACCGGCGCGATGTCAGCCGAGCAATGGGCCGGGATTCAGCGTGGCAACGAGGCCTACGCTGGCGCCCCGTCGTTCTACCGGTTCCGTGACGCAGTCACCCAGCTGTTCCCGTTCCGGCACGTCCTGCCCACGCATCAGGGCCGGGCCGCAGAGAAGATCTTGTTCTCCGTCGTGGCCGGACCAGGCCGGGTGATTCCGAACAACACCCATTTCGACACGACCAGAGCCAACATCGAGTTCACCGGAGCTGAGGCGACCGACCTGCCGGTTCCCGAGGGGCTGGCGCCAGCGTTCCGCCATCCGTTCAAGGGAAACATGGACGTCGCCGCCCTTGAGCGACTACTGGCTGAGCAGTCGGACCGGGTACCGCTGGTGATGCTCACGGTCACGAATAACTCCGGCGGTGGCCAGCCCGTCAGCCTGGCAAATATGCGCGCCGTCCGAGCCGCCTGCGACAAGTTTGGCAAGCCACTGTTCCTGGATGCCTGCCGGTTCGCGGAGAACGCCTGGTTCATCAAGACCAGGGAATCCGGCTATGCGGCGGTCCCGGTACCTGACATCGTGCGGGAAATCGCCGCTCTGGCCGACGGCATGACCATGTCGGCGAAGAAAGATCCGCTGGCCAACATCGGCGGCTGGCTCGCCATGAACGACGACAGCCTGGCCCAGCAGTGCCGCAATCTCGAAATACTCACTGAGGGCTTTCCCACCTATGGCGGCCTGGCCGGCCGTGACCTTGAAGCGATCGCACAAG
>JASIBJ010000329.1 GCA_030045215.1 Streptosporangiaceae bacterium
GACCCGGCGGCCTGGCGTTCCCGTGCCAGCTGGCCTGCGGTCGTGGCGATGCGGGTGTCGCTACGTCGGCCGGCGAGTTCCAGCACCATCGCCGGGAGCTCGGGCGCGCCCACGCGCGGCACCAGCCGCGCCGCCAACTCGATGAGCAGGTGCAGATTGGTCGGAGCGCGCGGGGCGAAACCGTCAACGGCCGCGCACACCGTCTCCACGATCCGGCGGGCCGGGAGCGCGGCGTGCGAGGCATGCTGCAGGGCATCGGCGACACGGCTGAGCTTGATCACTCCGCCCCGAACTCCGGTCGTGATCGCGGCCGCCGCCAGCGGCGGGTCAAGCCGCCCGTCGAGGCACGCGTCCGACCACAGCTGAGCCGCGGCGATCCGGGTATCCGCCTCAGCTGACGCGAGACCGACGACCAGGCCGAGGTGGCCCACCGGGCCGAGCGAGTGACCGGGATGCCGCATGGATTCCAGCGCTACCGTCGCCGGGGTGAGGCCCGGCACGAGGCCGTCGCACAGGGGTCTGAGCAGGTGGGCGGCCGCCAGCTCCGGCTGCCACGGGCAGATGAGCGACCAGGCCGCGACCGCCGCGTCATAGTGCCGGGACTCATAGCGCGCCGGACCGTAGAGGACCTCGTGCTGGGTCAGCGGGTCAGGCAAGTCGGTGAGCAGCCGCCAGCAGTCGCATGCTGAGGCCTGCGGCACTGGCCCGGCGATCCGGGCAAGGACATGCTCGTGCCGCACCCGGCTCTCCCGGATCGGCAGACCGGTCGGCATGCCGGTGACGGCCTCGAAAGTGAGGGTGCTCTGGACTTGCTCGTGGCTGACTCGCAGGGCTTCGGCGCTGACCCCCGACACTGCTTCCCAGGCCCGCCAGAGCTCGTCGGCGTCGCCCGGCTGAAGGCGCAGCAGCGCCACATCGCGGTCATGATCTCCGGCGGGCCGGCCGTTGTCCGCCGCCAGTCGCCCAACGCGCTCCAGAAGCGTGGCGGCGGTCACCGCGCCGCGCTCGGTCTCCGGCTCTGCGAGCAGAACGCCGCCGCGGCCGGACTCAATGATCTTGGCCGCCTCCCACGCCCTGGCCGAGAAGACCCCGGCCATCGTCCGCGCCCGCCCCGAGCCGTCGACCGCATACGCGCCCGGGTTGTATGACGCCTCACGATCGGCCGTCCCGCGCCGCAGCTTCTCGCCGCTCCAGGCGAGCGTGATCAGCGCGACGTCGGAACTTATCTTGCTGCCGTCGAACGGGACGTAGATGCTGGCCAGCTGGCGAGCCCGCCTCAGCAGCGGTGCGACGAACCTCGCCCGCTGCGCCGTCGGGAGCGAGCTGAGACGCACGGCGCCGGCCAGGGCGCGCTCCACCGCGATCGCGTCGCGGCCGTCTTCGAGCACGACCGTCAGGAGCTCGACCAGCTCATGCGGGTCGGTCACCGGTCGAGGCAGCATGGCGCCGGCGGCCGGCCGCGTTTGCACGGGACCGGGCACGCTGCCGGCCCGGACCAGCTCCAGCGCGGCCCGCAGGTCGCCCGCGGCCGAGGCAGGCAGGAGGGCGATCCGCCCTTCCAGGCTGGCCGAGTCATCAACGAGAACCGCGCCAGCGCCGGTGGCATCGCCGCTCGCGCTGGCGTGGCTGCCTGCGCCTGCCCGTTCCGGCGCACTCACCTCTTCAGCGCTGGCCAGGCCCAGCGCGGCCGCGTCGGCCAGCAGGCTGGGGGCCAGGTCGGCCGCCCGCGCCCTGATCTCGGTGAGGAACGGCTCGCCGGGGACACCGAGTTTGCCGATCAGCTTGAGCGCGGCCTCCTGGACGTCCTGTCGCTCGTGACCGAACGCCGTGGCCGCCGTCACCGCGCACCGCGCGCGAAGGCCGGGGTCCTTGGCTGCGACCTGCCCGATGAGCTTGAGCTGAGCGACGGCGATGCTCTTCTGCGGATAGCGCAATGCCGGGCCGGAGGCGTCGAGGAGCAGACGATGGTCAAGCCGTCTTGCGGCGAGCAGCCGGCCAAGCTCGGCCTGGGCAAGCTTGACGGCATCCCTGGCGTTCGCCGACAACAACCGCAGATAGCGGGAGCTCCGCGCGGCGACCTCGTCCAGCCACGGCTCCAGCTTGTTCAGCAGGTCGGCGTACCACCCGACTCGATTCGGGTTGAAATCGCGGGTGAACGCATCCAGGCAGGCATCCAGCAGCCGGTCACGGTCCAGCAGGCCCGCGGCCGAGAGCTGGGCGATCGCGTCAGCCCAGGTCTGTCCCTGCACGCGGGTTCCGTTGACCCACGAGTGGGACACCACCTTCTCGAGCTCGAAGGCAGCGTCAGGCACCGTGAACAGCCGCCAGACTTCGTCGTCGAGTAGCCCGGGATCGGCAAGCAGCGCCTCGGCCGGAGTCTGCACGGTCCACTCTCCGTTGGCGTCACGCTTGCGGCGGCAGGCGCTGGCGGGCATGAGCGTCGTGTACTCAGGCGCGTCCGGCCGCGGGATCACGCCCAGCCTTGCCAGCGCGCGGGCGAGAGGCCAGGCGGCGACACCCCCGCTCGATTGCCGCAGGTGCCGGTCGACGAAGTCCGCGAGCCAGACCGGCCGCCGGTCGGCAAGGACGGCGGCCACGGTGTAGGCGTCATCGTCGTAGCTGTCCCAGCCATGCCCGGCGTCATAGAACTCGCCAGCGAGTCGCGTCGCCGCCGCTACACCGCCGACGAGGCCGAACTGCGCAGCCCGGAACGCCAGCCCTTGCGCGATCTCCCGCCAGGCGTAGTAGTCGCGGTTGAGTTCGGCCTCCTCCCGCTCCTGCTGCTCGATCGCGGCGGGCTTGCGCTGGTAGCCGGAGCCGAGGAAGTCCATGAACTGCTGCGGAGCCAGCATGACCGGGGCAACCAGGTGAAACTTCGGCCCGGTCAGGAACGACTTCAGCGCTTTGGCACACGCGGCCCGATCGGCCTCGGTTGCGTCCCGAAGCAGGTCGCGGACGGCCTGGACGTCGTTGCGGCGCATCGCCGCTTCGAGATCGGCCGGGTTCAGGCTCATCGCACCTCGTCTCGGGCGGCCATCCGGGCCGCCAGTACGTGCTTACACGGGCCCCGCGTGCCCTTGTGCTTGCCCCACCACGGGCAGGTGCAGCGGTCGGGCGGGCCGAAGGTGACCCGGTGCTCGATCTCGCCGCTGCCGACCGTGGCGCCGCCATCGACCAGGC
>JASIBJ010000330.1 GCA_030045215.1 Streptosporangiaceae bacterium
TGACCCGAACACGGGTTACCAGGTGCTTGTCGACGGGCAGCAGACGGTCATCGGCGGCACGAGCGCGGTGGCACCGCTCTGGGCGGCGCTCGCCGCCCGCCTGACGCAGTCCCTGGGCAGCCCGCTCGGGCTCGTGCAGACCGCGCTGTATGCCGGGATCGAGCCCGGCACTCCGGTGGCCGGGCTCCGCGACATCACCGTGGGCAACAACGGCGCCTACTCCGCGGGCCCGGGCTGGGACGCGTGCAGCGGGCTCGGAGTCCCGATCGGAACGGCGCTGCTAACGAGGCTGTCCGCGGCCGGCGCCTCGGGCACCGCTACCGGCGTGCCACAGCAGTCGCAGCCCACGGCCGAGCAGCCGGCGGTGCAGCGACCGGCCTGGCCCTAATCGGCTGCGGGCGTGCCGAGAGTGGCCGGCGCGCCGAAGCGCTGCAGAACCTTGGGCACCGTCACGGTGCCGGCCTGGTCCTGGAAGTTCTCCATGATCGACAGCAGCGCACGCGCCGTCGCGCCGGTGCCGTTCAGCGTGTGCACGTACTCGAGCTTGCCGCCTCGGCGGAACCTGATGTTCAGCCGGCGGGACTGGTAGTCGGTGGTGTTCGAGCAGGAGGTGATCTCGCGGTACCGCTGCTGCACGGGGAACCAGGCTTCGATGTCGTACTTTTTGGACGCGGGAGCGCCGAGGTCCCCGACGGCGATGTTCATCACCCGGTACGGCAGTCCGAGTTCCTGCACGATCTCCTCCTCGTAGGCCAGCAGCTGCTCGTGCATCCGCGCCGACTGCTCGGGAGCGCAGTAGACGTACATCTCCACCTTGTCGAACTGGTGCACGCGGAACATGCCCCTGGTGTCCTTGCCGGCCGCGCCTGCCTCGCGCCGAAAGTTGGTGGTGAAGGCCGCGTACCTGGCTGGCAGCTCGTCCTCTTCAAGCCGCTCATCGGTGTGAAGGCCGGCCAGCGCCACCTCGGAGGTTCCGGTCAGGTAGAGATCATCACGCTCGAGGTGGTAGAGGTTCGACTCCTCGGTCGGCAGGAAGCCGGTTCCGTACATGGCGCGCTCCTCCACCATGATCGGCGGCAGCACCAGCAGGAAGCCTCGGCTGGTGAGCTTGTCGATGACGAAGCGATACAGCGCCATCTCGGCCATGGCCACGTCGCCGATCCGGTAGGCGAACCGGGAACCAGACAGCCTGGCCCCGCGGGCCATGTCGATCCAGCCGCGGGCGGATCCAAGCTCCGTGCTGTCCTTCGGCTCGAACCCGAAGTTCGGCCGCTCGCCCCAGGTCCGCACGACCTGTGCGTCTTCTTCGTCCATGCCGTCCGCGGCAGTCGGGTCGGGCAGGTTCGGGATCCTGGCCAGCAAGTCGTCCCGCTGTCGCGCGGCACTTGCCTGCTCCTCTTGCGCCTGGTCGAGTTCGTCCCTCAGCTGGCGCAGCCGCTCGATCTCCTCGGCCGTCGGCTTGCCCCTGGAGGAACTCTTCTGCGCCGCGCGCAGGGCCTCCGCGCGCTCGGTCAGCGAGCGCCAGCGGGCATCCGCGGCCAGCAGCGCATCGAAGTCCTCGGCCGCGCCGCGCCTGGCCAGCGCGGCCCGGTACATGTCGGAATCCTGACGGGCAGCCTTGAGGTCAATCACCTGGGCGAGTCTAGCGACCCCTCGATCGGCGGCGCGCTGCGATAACCAGCCTGGGCATGTGCGCCGCGGCTAGGTGTACCCGGACGGAACCTGCTGGCTGGCGGGCACATCGCCCGGCCCCTGAAGCGCGGCCGTCGTGGCGTTCAGGCGGTGGCCGCCGGCCGGCCGGCCGGTTTGCGCCGCCTCAGGCTCCGCCGGATGCGGCCGCGGGTCGGCCTGGCCGGCGGGCTGGGCAACCCCGTCTGCCGACTGCCGGCGCCCGCCCCTGGTGGCCAGTACGGAGCCGCTCAGGATCAGCGCGAAGGCCCCCACCATGACCGGGGTGATCCGCTCGTTTAGCACCAGCGCCCCGAGCACGACCGCGACCGCGGGGTTCACGTACGTGATCACGGTGGCCCTGGCCGGCCCGGCCTCGGCGATCAGCGCGAAGAAGCCGATGAAGGCCACCGCGGTGCAGACGACAGCCAGTCCGCCGATCGCCCAGAAGACCTTCGCGGCCGGGACGGACGACGGCCAGGTAAGTGCCGCCAGCGGCGCGTAGACAACCGCCGCGAAGGCCAGGCACACGGCCGTAATCCCCAGCGAAGGCAGCGCACTCAGCTTGCGGCTTGCCACCAGCGGCCCGATCGCATAGCAGACGGCCACGCCGAGCACCTCGAACACCGATCCGGTAGCGCCGCGCGGAGCACCGGGACCGAGCAGCAACGCGACACCGCCGAGGCCGACCAGCAGCCCTGCCCACCGGATCGCGGACATCCGGTCCCTGCTACCAGTGAACCGCGCCAGCACCGCGACGATGATGGGCACCGCCGCCACGAGCAGCCCGCTCAGCGAGCTCGGCAGCCTGGTCTCCGCCTCGGTCAGCAGGAGCCATGGCGTGATGATCTCGACCAGTGCGAACAGCGCGAGCCAGCGCCAGTGCGGTCGCAAGACGGCGAGCTCCCGCCGGCGCACCGCCAGCGGAAGAAGGATCGCGGCGCCGATCGAGACCCGCGCGAGTACCAGGACTGGCGGTGCCACACCGCCGACGGCCACCTTGATCAAGAGGTAGGGGATACCCCAGATCAGGCTCATCGCCGCGAACAACAGCCAGCCTCGGCGGCTCACTAGCCCACCCCTTTTGCTCGGTCCTGGGCCCAGTATCGGTGAGACCGCCGACAGATTCTTGAACGGTCTTGCGGGCCAGCGGCCAGGCTCGCATCTCCCCGAGCGGGGGGAATTGGTCAGGATGTGCTAAGCAGCGCTTAACGTACTTATCGCAGTGAATATTCGCAATCCCCCGCATGACTAAAATGCAACCCGCTCACGACCTGGCTGCGGGGCTTCCCCGGTTACTCTCACAGTGAGCGCGGAATTCGACCCAACCCGCCCCGGAGGAACAGTGCGGCTCACCACCTTCGGCCCGGCCGCGCCGACGGCTGTCGCCGAGGCACCAGCCGTCGCCCGGCCGCGGATGAACGCGTGGCTTGCGCTGCTTCTGTCCGCGGTCGGCGGGTTCGCCCTGGCCGAGGCCTTCCCGCCCGCCGGCATCTGGCCGCTCGCGATCGTCGGTCCGGCGCTGCTGGCGATCACCTTGCGGGGGCAGCGGCTGCGAGTGGCGCTGGCGATCGGCGTCGTGTTCGGCCTGTTCTTCTTCTATCCGTTGCTGTCCTGGGAGATCAATCTCGCCTGGTACGTCTTGGTCGCGCTGTGCACCGGCGAGGCTCTGATCTTCGCGGTGCTGACGACCGGCCAGTGGCTGCTCCTGCGGCTGCGAGCCTGGCCAATCGCGGTGGCCGGGTGGTGGGTTGCCGCCGAGGCGGTACGCGATCGCTGGCCATGGGGTGGGTTCCCCTGGGGCAGGCTCGTGATGAGCCAGGCGACCTCGCCAACGGTCAAGTGGGTCGCGATCGGCGGACCGCCGTTCCTGTCCTTCCTGATCGCGCTCTGCGGGACCTGCCTGGCCTGGCTGATCATCGGCCCGTCGCGCGTGCCGTCCTCGCGGCCGGGCTCGCGCCTTCGCAACCTGATCGCCGACAAGCCGCGGGTGGCGCCAGCCGCCGGGCTTATCGCGGTTGTGGCGGTGGCGCTGGGCGGCGCGCTGCTGCCGGTCGACACGGCCAGCCCCGGACAGCAGACGGCGGTGGTCGCGGCGATTCAGGGCAACGTGCCGCACGCCACCAACCTGCCCGACCTCTGGCGGGCGACCAGGGTCACCCAGAATCATGCTGCCGCGACGGACCAGCTGGCCGCCGAGGTCCGGGCCGGGAGGCGGCCGGCGCCTGACGTGGTGATCTGGCCAGAGAACTCCAGCGACGAGGATCCGGCCTATGACCCTTACATCTACGACGTGATCAACAGCGCGGTCAGCACGATAGACCGGCCCGTGCTCGTCGGTGCGGTGCTGCAGTACCCCGTACGCAACGCCGGCCAGCTCTGGCTGCCGGGCAAGGGCCCGGTCGCCGTGTACATCAAGCGCAGGCTCGTGCCGTTCGGCGAGGTGATCCCGTTCCGTGGCCTGCTCAAGCACATCACCAACCTTCCGTCTTCGCTGCAGCCGGTTAACTTCACGCCAGGTCACAAGGCCGTGGTATTCAAGATTGGCAAGATCAGGCTCGGCGACGTGATCTGCTACGAGGTCAGCTTCGATGGGCTGGTCGCCTCTGAGGTCAACGCGGGAGCCAACCTGCTGGCGGTGCAGACCAACGACGCCGACTTCGAGATAGACGGCCAGATGGGCGAGACACTGCAGCAGCTGGACATGGCCAGGGTCCGCGCAGTGGAGTTCAACCGGTCGGTTGTCGTCGCATCCACTACCGGCATCAGCGCGATCATCAGGCCCAACGGCTCGCTGCTGGCCGCGACCAGAACCTGGCGGCGGGCCGAGATCGAGGCCAGGGTGCCGCTGCGCAGCTCGATGACCATCGCGGACCGGGTAGGCGGCTGGCCTGAGGCCGTGATCGCCTGGACCACGGTCGCCACGATGGCCTGGGTCATCGCGGGCTTGGTCTGGCGCCGCCGCCGAGGCGATCGCCCGGAGCCCGGCCCGGCCGCACAATAGGGACGTGGGAATCCGCCGCGCGCTCGGGCAACCGGTGCGGTACGCCGTCCTGGTCGCCGGAGCGCTCCCCGCGCTGGCGTTCCCCGCCGCGAACCTGGAATTCCTCGGCTGGATCGGACTTGTCCCCGGCCTGGCCCTGATGCGAGCCGCGCCGTCGCGGCGCGAGGCTGCGGTGCGCGGCTGGTGGTTCGGCGCGGGCTACCTGCTGGCGAACATGTACTGGCTGGCCCCCAACCTCGGGCCGGGGCTGCTGCTCGTGGCGATCGTCATCGGATTCCTGTGGACGGCCGTCGGCCTCGCAGTGTGGGGCCTGACGCGGCCGCCGGTGTCGCTTCGGCGGGCGGCCGCGGCGCTGGTCGTGGTGCCGAGTTCGTGGCTTGTTACCGAGTGGATCAGGTCCTGGCAGGGCCTCGGCGGACCCTGGGCCGTGCTCGGTGCCAGCCAGTGGCAGCATCCGGCCATTCTCGCGCTCGCCGCACTCGGCGGCGTCTGGCTGATCACGTTCGCACTGGTCGCCGCGAACACGGGGGTGCTGCTCGTGATCACCGCGAGGTCGGCGCCGGCCAGGCTCGTCGGCGCCGCCGGGGCGCTGATCGCGGTCCTGGCCGGCCCCGTGGCCTTCGCCCTGACCGCGCCGCCGCCGGTCAGCCGGGACATCACGGTGGCGCTCGTCCAGCCGGGCATCGAGCCAACCGCAGCCAGCAGGCTGGCCGACAGCGAAAGGCTCACCGCGCGGGTGGCGGGTCGCGCCGGCCTGATCGTCTGGGGCGAGAGCAGCGTCGGCTACGACCTCGGCGACCACCCGGCGCTGCTCGCGTCGGTCGAGCGGTCTTCCCGGTCGGCCGGCGCCGACATCGTCGTCAGCCAGGACGCCCAGAACAAGACCGGCGCGCACATCAAGCAGGCGCTGGTCGTCACCAGCACCGGCACCGGGGGCAGCTACACCAAGACGCGGCTGGTCCCGTTTGGTGAGTACATCCCGTTCCGCTCCGTACTCGGCTGGCTTAGCAAGATCAGCAAGGCTGCGGCGCAGAACGTCGTGGCCGGCACCGGTGCGCACGTGCTCCGCGCGAGCATCGCGGGCGGCCGCCCGCTCACCTTCGGCGTGCTGATCTGCTTCGAGTCGGCGTTCCCCGACATGTCGCGGGTGGACACCGACCACGGCGCTCAGGCGATCTTCTACCAGACCTCGGACTCCACGTTCCAGTCAAGCTGGGCGCCGGCCCAGCACGCCGCCCTGGGAGCGCTGCGCGCGGCCGAGACCGGCAGGCCGGTCGCCCAGGCTGCCCTGACCGGAGACTCGGTGGCCTTCGACGACAGGGGCAGGCTGACTGCGTCGGTCGGCACCAGCTACCGGGGCGTGCTGCTGGTGCGGCTCGCACTGCCAGAGAGCTCAGCCAGGACGCTCTACGACCGGCTCGGCGACTACGTGCCGTGGACTGCTACCGCAATCGCCGGACTCGCCGCGCTGCTTGGCCTGATCCGGATCTGGCGTAGCCGGTCAAGGCCAGCAAACGGGAAACCTGCGCGCACTTCAGTGGGCATGGGCCTGGAGCCCAGCCGCAGTGCGAGCGGATCCACTGTGAGGGCCGGCGCTGAGAACACGGGGCCGGACGCCCCGGCCGCGCCCGAGAGCGCGGCCGCGCCATCGGAATAACGGCGACGTCTCCGATCGACGGCGCCTGGCATTCGACCTGAGTCCCGGCATCGTCGGCTGCCGCCTCGGAAGCTCAGCGGCTAGGCTCAGGACATGCCGAACCTTCCGGCTAATTCAGGCAGGCCGCCCGACGCCGGTGATTTCCGCGCAGCGGACGCGGACCGGGAGCGCGTTGCCGACGTGCTGCGCCAGGCCGCCGGCGAGGGCCGTCTGACCATGGAGGAACTCGAGCAGCGGATTACCGCTGTCTACAACGCGAAGACCTATGCCGAACTCGAGCCGCTAACCCGCGACCTGCCCACGCCCGGCCAGGCGACACAACCTCCCGTTGCTGCCAAGGCCACCGCGCCGCCTGGGCTTCGTCCGTCAAGGTTCGCGATCTCGATCATGGGCGGCTTCCACCGCGGGGACAACTGGGCCGTGGCCGGGGGCCTTTCCGCCATCGCGGTGATGGGCGGCGGGAAGATCGACCTGCGCCACGCGCAATTTACCGATGGCCGGGCGTCGATCACGGCGTTCGCGCTGATGGGCGGCATCGAGATCATCACGCCCGAGGCAGCGTACGTCGATGTCCGCGGGATCGGCATCATGGGCGGAGTTGGCCACGCCGCGCGCGGGCAGGGCCAGCCCGGCGGGCCGGTCGTGACCGTGAGGGCCCTGGCCGTCATGGGCGGGGTCAAGGTCAGGCGGGCCCGGCCCGCCCGCGCGAGTGGTGCCATCGCGGACCGCGGCGATCCGGAGCAGTTGGGTCAGTCCCGGCCCGGAAGTCAGGCGGATGAGCGACCGGGCTAGCGCCGGCCGAAGATCCATGGCGTGCCCGTCAGATCCTGATGGTCTCGCCCGCACAAAACGGACCCTGAGGGCTACATCACCGCGCCGGAACCCTCCCAGCCAGACCGATGCCGTGCTGAAGGCGGCCGACCGCGCCATCAGCAGCGCGTCGGGCCCCCGCTGACTCCCCGCCGGTCCGGCGCCGCGTTATTCCCGTTACCGCGCAGTAGTGACAAGCGTCATAGCGGGATGTCGGCGTTCGCGACCAGGCGTTATACGTGCAGATCCTCTCCGGGGCGCCGGGGCCGTGCGCACGGCCCTGGTTCCCGAGACTGAGACCGCTCGCCGGGACGGCATCCGCCGGTTTGGCCGTGGTCCGCCCTGAACCCGTGATGCACGCTCCCCCCGCGTGCATGCGCTCTCCAGCGACGGCCTGGCGAGCCATCCCCGTCCGCCTCGTGCTGGGCGGGCGGCGAGGACGCAGAGCGAAAGGAACTCATGCTCGGCACTGATCGACTGATCGACGCCGTGCGCGGCCATAAGCAGTCGGTTGCGTACGTGGGAGCAGCCGCGCTCGCGCTGGCGGGCGCCGGGACGGCCAATGCTGCCACCATCGGCGCGACGGCGACCGGCCACAAGGCAGCGACGCCGATCGCGGCCCAGACGATGGCGCTGACGTACGCCACCGGCGCCCACGGGAGCGGTGGCCGCCCCCCGACCAGCCCGAATTCTGCCGCCCATCCGTCTTCGCTCGCGGCCGCCAGGCACCACCGGACCCTGCGGCATCGCCGAGCGTGGCACCACCGGCCACGGCACCACCGGGCCGACGTGAATAGCTGGGGTGCGGTCATGGACGAGCTGAACTGGCAGACCAACCCGGCCGCGGCCAGCCACGGCGAGCTGCCGATGGCCGACCAGCTGCTGCCGACCGCGCTGAGCGGCCCGCAGTCCTACATGCAGATCTCGCCCGCCCAGTACGCCAACGCCACGACCATCGTGCAGCAGGCGCTGGCCAAGCGGATGGGCCTGCGCTCGGCCGTGGTCGCGGTGGCCACCGCCATGCAGGAGTCCGAGCTGATCAACGTTAACTACGGCACCTCCGAGTCGCTTGGCCTGTTCCAGCAGCAGCCGGATGACGGCTGGGGCACCGCGGCTCAGGTGATGGATCCCCAGTACGCGGCCGACGCGTTCCTCAACGCACTGGCCACCTACCAGGCGAACAACCCGTCCTGGGCGTCCCAGCCGCTCTACCAGGCCGCCCAGGGCGTCCAGGGCTCTGCCTTCCCCTTCGCCTACGCGCAGTGGGAGGCGCAGGCAGCCCAGCTAGTCAAGTCGATCACGATGCAGTTGGCGGTGTAGGCGTCTCGCGCCGCCGCCGCACAGTGCTACCGCGGGGGGACGATCCCCAAGATCCCCGCGAGAGCTCCCGGCCGGCCCCCTCCCCCCGGGCCGCGACCGGAACCGCCAGGCCGCCGGGGCATCCCCCCAGCCCAGGTCAGCCCGGCACCGTTGTGCCCCGCCCTCCCCGAGGGGGCGGGGCACAACTATGAGAAAGACCCGCTGCGGAGCCGTCGCGGTCTGCTAGACAGACCGCGACGGCTTATCCATCGCCTCTCATGCTGTAGAACAAGGTGCCATGACGACTTTCCTGACCAACGACGGCTACCTGGCTCTGGTCATCTTTTGCTTTATCCAGGCGTGCTGCATCCCGATCTCCTCGGAGATCACGTTCGGTTTTGCGGGCGTGCTGGCGTATGAGCACCACCTGAGCCTCGCGTTGGTGATCATCATCGGCTCGATTGCGGAGTTCGCCGGGTCGTCCACCGCCTACGGCATCGGCCGGCTCGGCGGTCGGCACGCCATCGAGAAGTACCGTCGGTATCTGCTTCTGACCAGGAAGGACGTCGATCGGGTCGAGCGGTTCTTCGACGGACGCGGCACCTGGTCGGTGGCCGTGGCACGAGTCATCCCGCTGCTGCGCGCGTTTGCCGGGCTCGTGTCCGGGCTCGTCGAAGTGCCCGCGGCTTCGTTCGCGATCTTCAATGCGATCGGCACCGTGGCCTGGGCGACCGCGCTGTCCCTGCTCGGCTACGCAGCAGGCAGCGACTGGAGCAAGGTCGCCAAGAGCTGGTCCTACGCCAGCGACGCGCTGGCCGTGGCCGTCGTGGTCTTGCTGGCCGCGCTCGTCGTGCACAAGTGGCAGCAGGTCAGGAAGGAGCGGCAGGCCGAGGCCGCGGCGGCGATC
>JASIBJ010000331.1 GCA_030045215.1 Streptosporangiaceae bacterium
GCCCGGCCGTTCGACCTGGTGTCCACCCCGAGTATCTGCGAGCACTGTGCGGCCGGCTGCCGACAGCGCACTGATCACCGCCGGGGCGCGGTCACCAGGCGCCTGGCCGGCGACGATCCTGAGGTCAACGAGGAGTGGAACTGCGACAAGGGCCGCTGGGCCTTCACCTATGACACCCAGCCCGACCGGCTGGTGTCGCCGCTGGTTCGCGACGAGGCCGGGGTGCTGCAGCCGGCCTCGTGGCCGGAGGCGATCAACGTCGCGGCGCGCGGTCTGCTGGCGGCCAGAGGCCGGACCGGCGTGCTGCCCGGCGGCCGGCTGACGGCCGAGGACGCCTACGGTTACGCCAAGTTCGCGCGGGTCGCCCTGGCGACCAACGACATCGACATGAGGGCGCGTCCGGACTCAGCGGAGGAACTGGAGTTCATCTCCGATCACGTCGTCGGCAAGGTAGACGTCACCTACGCCGACCTCGAGCGCGCGCCGGCTGTCCTGCTGGCCGGTTTCGAGCCTGAGGACGAGTGCCCGATCGTGTTCCTGCGGCTGCGCAAGGCGGTCCGCGGCGGCAAGACAACGGTGTACTCGCTTGCCGCCCTGGCCAGCCCCGGTCTCACCAAGCTTTCTGGCGTGCTCCTGTCCACCGCGCCGGGCGCCGAGGCCGCTGCCCTGCAGGCGCTAGCCGCGATGGGCCGGTCGGATGCGGCCGGCGGAGGCTCATCCTCGAAGGCCGGCGCCGCCCTGCGCCAGCCCAATGCCGTGATCCTTGCTGGCGAGCGGCTGGCCGAGGTGCCAGGCGCGCTGTCCGCGGCCGCGGCGCTGGCCAGGCAGACCGGGGCCAGGCTCGCCTGGATCCCGCGCCGTGCGGGCGAGCGCGGCGCCATCGAAGCCGGCGCGCTGCCGACCCTGCTGCCGGGTGGGCGCCGCGTCGGCAACGCCGCGGCGGCGTCGGAACTGGCCCGCGCCTGGGGCGTCGGATCGCTGCCCGCCGACCCCGGCCACGGCACCACCGAGATCCTGGCCGCCGCGCGGCGGGGCGACCTCGAGGCTCTGATCATCGGCGGCGTCGACCCGGCGGACCTGCCGGACCCGGCGGCGGCGCTTGAAGCGATCGAGGCCACGAGATTCGTGGTCAGCCTTGAGCTGCGGGTGAGCGCGGTGACCGACAGGGCGGACGTCATCTTCCCGGTCGCCGCGGTGGCGGAGAAGCCCGGCACGTTCGTGAACTGGGAAGGCCGGGCGGGTTCGTTCGCCGCTGCGCTCCCGGTTCCGACGGTCAGGTCGGACCTCCACGTGCTGGCGGCGCTCGCCGACGAGATGGACGTGCACCTGGGCCTGCCCGATATCGACTCGGCCCGCCGAGAACTGGCGCTGCTGACGCGCTCCCCGGCACGCGCGCCGGGGGGTTCCGGGTCGTCCCTCAGGGCCAGCACAACTCAGCCGGTGGAGCCGGGTCCGGGCCGAGCCCTGCTGGCGACCTGGCATAATCTGCTCGACGCAGGCCGGATGCAGGCCGGAGATCCGAATCTGGCCGGCACGGCGCGCCCGGCCGTCGCGAAGATGTCGGCGGCGACTGCGTCCGAGGCCGGGACGGCCGACGGCGGCAAGGTGACCGTGGCCACCGCCCGCGGCGCGGTCACGGTTCCCGTGGAGATCGCCGAGATGCCCGACCGGGTCGTCTGGCTGCCGACCAACTCGGCCGGCACTGCCGTCCGGCTGGTGCTCGGCGCCGGTCACGGCAGCGAGGTGACGGTGAGGAGCGCGGAATGATGGTCGTGGCTGCCACGTCACCCAGCAATGTCCCGACGCTGTCCAGCTTCGGTCATGACCCGTGGTGGATCATGCTCCTGAAAGTGCTGGTCGTCTTCGTCTTCCTGCTGATCACCGCGCTGTACACGATCTGGGCCGAACGGCGGATCATCGGCCGGATGCAGCAGCGGCCGGGCCCGAACCGGGCCGGCAAGTTCGGCTTGCTGCAGACCCTCATGGACGGCATCAAGCTGGCGTTTATGGAGGACATCGTCCCGCGCGGTGTCGACCGGATCCTGTTCTGGATCGCGCCCGCGGTCTCGGTCATCCCGGCGTTCATCGCGTTCTCGGTGATCCCCTGGGGTCCGATCGTCTCGGTCTTCGGTCACCGGACGCCGCTGCAGCTCACCGACCTGCCCGTAGCCGTGCTGCTGGTGATCGCGATGAGCTCGCTGGGCGTGTATGGCATCGTGCTGGCCGGCTGGTCGGCGAACTCCCCGTACTCGCTGCTCGGCGGGCTCCGCTCGTCGGCTCAGGTGATCAGCTATGAGATCGCGATGAGCCTGGCCTTCGTCCCCGTGTTCTTGTTCGCGGGCTCATTGTCGACCTCGCAGATCGTCGCGTCGCAGATCCACGGCCCCGAGTTCCACTTGTTCGGAGTCATCTGGCACTGGCCATCCTGGTACGCGGTCCTGCTGCTCCCGTCGTTCCTGATCTACCTCGTGACGATGGTGGGCGAGACTAACCGGCTGCCATTCGACCTGCCCGAGGGCGAGGGTGAGCTGGTCGGCGGCTACCACACCGAGTACTCGTCGCTGAAGTTCGCGATGACTCAGCTGGCCGAGTACGTCAACATGATCACTGTCTCGGCGCTGGCGACGACGCTGTTCCTCGGCGGCTGGCGCGCATTCTGGCCGCTGTCAGTCTGGCCGACGTTCGACAACGGCTGGTGGCCGCTCCTGTGGTTCCTGCTCAAGGTGTTCGGGTTCCTGTTCTTCTTCATCTGGCTGCGTGCCTCACTGCCGAGGATCCGCTACGACCAGCTGATGCGCCTGGGCTGGAAGGTGCTGATCCCGACCGCGCTCGGCTGGACGCTGCTCGTTGCGACGGCCAGGGTGTGGCGGCAGCAGGGCGGCAGCACGGCCGTGTACATCATCTTCGGCCTGATCATGGCGGTCCTGTTGCTGCTGCTGCTGCGCTGGGACACCGCAGCCCAGCGGGCCGAACGGGAGGCGGCGCAAGCCGCTGAGCCAGAACCAGAGGAAGCTCAGGGAGCCGAGCCGCCGACACGCCCCTCGTTCCCAACCCCGCCACTGGATCTACCGCACTACCACGGCATCGGCGTACAGGACGAGTCGCAGGCGGTGCTGGCCGGGACCGGCGTGGACGACAGCACGGCAAAGGAGGTCTGAAGTGGCTGACTTCCTCGATTCCATCAAGGGTTTCGGCGTCACCTTCCGGCAGATGTTCAACAAGGTCGACACCGTCCAGTATCCAGAGGAGAAGCGGCCCACGGCGCCCCGGTTCCACGGCCGCCACCAGCTCAACCGGTGGCCGGACGGGCTGGAAAAGTGCATCGGCTGCGAGCTCTGCGCGTGGGCCTGCCCGGCCGACGCCATCTACGTGGAGGGCGCGGACAACACCGAGGAAGAGCGGTACTCGCCGGGCGAGCGCTACGGTCGCGTCTACCAGATCAACTATCTGCGCTGCATCTTGTGCGGGCTGTGCATCGAGGCCTGCCCGACCAGGGCGCTGACCATGACCAACGAGTACGAGCTGGCCGATGACAGCCGGGAGAGCCTGATCTGGACCAAGGAGCAGCTGGTCGCCCCGCTCCAGCCGGGGATGGAGGCGCCGCCGCACCCGATGCGCCTGGGCGACACCGAGGAGGAGTATTACGCGCTCGGTGCCAAGCTGGCAGCCAGTCAGCAGGGCGACTCCGCGCATGGTTCGCCGGGCGAGGGCTCGCGGGGAGGCACGCAATGAGCCATCACATGCTGCTAGCCGGGCCGGCCGCGGAGACCACGAAGCTCCTCGCCTACTGGGTGCTGGCAATCATCTCGGTATCATCGGCGCTCGGCATGATCTTGGCCCGCAAGGCGGTGCACTGCGCCATGATGCTCGCGCTGGTGATGCTCTCGCTTGCCGTGATGTACGTGATGCTGGGCGCGCCGTTCCTCGCGTTCGTTCAGGTCATCGTCTACACCGGTGCCGTTCTGATGCTCTTCCTGTTCGTGCTCATGATCGTCGGCATCAGCGCCGCGGACTCGATCATCGAGACGATCAGGGGCCAGCGGCTATGGGCCGCCGTCGGCGGCATCGCGCTGCTGGTGCTGCTGGCCCTGGTGGTCGGGAACGCGGCGATCGGCTCCTCGCCGCCCGCTACCGCGAAGTTCGGCAACGGCAACCTCAACGCCCTGGCCGCGCTGCTCTTCACCAAGTACGTGTTCCCGTTCGAGCTCACCAGCGCCCTGCTGATCACCGCAGCCCTGGGCGCGATGGTGCTGGCACACCGGGAACGGACCACCCCCAAGCCAACTCAGCGTGAATTGGCGGCGCGGCGGATCGCCAGCGGCCGGCCGACGCCGTTGCCCGGCCCCGGTACCTACGCCCAGCACAATGCCGTCGATATGCCGGCGCTGCTGCCCGACGGAACGCAGTCCAGCCTCTCGGTCAGCCCGGTCCTGACCGGACCGACGCCGGATGTCTCCGAATATCCCGAGGGCCTGCCCGAGGGCAGTTCCGAGTCGGAGCCGGCCCGGACGGCGGGCCCAGCGGGCCCGGCCAGCCAGGAAGCAGGTGACCAGTGGTAAGCCCGGCCCATTTCATCGCGGTCTCAGTGATCTTGTTCATCATCGGCGCCGTCGGCGTGCTGGTGCGCAAGAACGCGATCGTCATCTTCATGTGCGTCGAGCTCATGCTCAACGCCGCCAACCTCGCCTTCGTCACGTTCGCGCGCATGCATAACGGGCTCGACGGGCAGCTGATCGCCTTCTTCGTGATGGTGGTGGCCGCCGCCGAAGTTGTCGTCGGGCTGGCCATCCTGACCTCGATCTTCCGCGCCCGCAGGTCGGCGTCGGTGGACGACGCCAGCCTGATGAAGTACTGACGGAAGGACGCAATGACCGGCTCAGTACCCGGCGCCGCGCCGCTGCTCGCGGCCGCGAGCCAAGCGGCGCATACGGCTAATGGTGCGCTCATGCCGCAGGCGGCAGCGGCACTGACGAGCCTGCACGCTACGGGCATCCAGGACGCGGCAGGACTGCTCCTGGCGTTCCCACTGGCCGGGGCGGCCATCTTGCTGCTGGGCGGCAAGCGCACTAACTCCTGGGGCCACTATGTGGGCGTCGCGATGCCGTTGCTGGCGTTTGCCTACGGCGTCGCGGCTTACGTGCAGATGCTCGGCTACCCGGCAGCGGACCGGTCACGGTACGTGATCCTCTACCAGTTCATTGACGTCGGCCGGTTCCAGGTGCCGCTGGGCCTCCAGCTCGACCAGCTCTCGATCTGCTTCGTCTTGCTGATCACCGGTGTCGGCTCGCTGATCCACATATTCGCCGTCGGGTACATGTCGCACGACCCCGAGCGGCGCCGGTTCTTCGGCTACATGAACCTGTTCCTGGCCGCGATGCTGCTGCTGGTCCTCGGCAGCAACTACCTGGCGCTGTACGCCGGGTGGGAAGGCGTGGGCCTGGCGTCCTACCTGCTGATCGGCTTCTGGCAGTACAAGAACTCGGCGGCCGTCGCGGCCAAGAAGGCGTTCATCGCCAACCGCGTCGGTGACGTCGGCCTGTCGCTCGGCATCATGCTGATGTTCGCGCAGTTCGGCACCGTGACCTTCAGCGGCGTCTTCGCCGCGGTCCCCTCGGCCAGCCACGGCGTGGTCACCGCGATCGGGCTGCTGCTCCTGCTCGGCGCCTGCGGGAAGTCGGCCCAGGTGCCGCTGCAGTCGTGGCTGCTGGACGCCATGGAAGGCCCGACGCCGGTGTCGGCGCTCATCCACGCCGCCACCATGGTGACCGCGGGCGTGTACCTGATCGTGCGGTCGGCCCCGATCTTCGACCTGACCCCTGACGCGCGGCTCGCGGTAGCGATCGTCGGTGCCGTGACGCTGCTGTTCGGCGCGATCATCGGATGCGCGAAGGACGACATCAAGAAGGCGCTGGCCGGATCCACCATGAGCCAGATCGGGTACATGATGCTGGCTGCGGGCCTCGGGCCGGCGGGCTACGTATTCGCGATCGCGCACCTGCTCGCGCACGGCTTCTTCAAGGCGGGCCTGTTCCTGGGCGCCGGCTCGATCAAGCACGAGATGGACGAGGAAGTCGACATGCGCCGCTTCGGCGGCCTGGCCAAGGTGATGCCAATCACCTGGGTGACCTTCGGGCTTGCCTACCTGGCGATCATCGGGATCCCGCCGCTGTCCGGGTTCTTCACCAAGGACCCGATCATCGACGCGGCGTTCGCCAAGGGCGGCACGTCGGGTGCGCTGCTGGGCACGGCGGCACTCATCGGCGCGGGCATCACGGGGTTCTACATGACCAGGGTCATGCTCATGACCTTCCACGGCGAGCGGCGCTGGGATGACACCGTCCACCCCCACGAGGCGCCCCCGGTCATGACCGCGCCGATGATCGTGCTGGCGATCGGCTCGGTATTCGCTGGTGGCCTGCTCATCGTGGACAACCGCCTGCTGAACTTCCTCGGCCCGGTCACCGGCGTACCGCCGACCCGGCACGGCATCTGGACCTGGTCGGGAGTGGCCGCGCTCGTGCTCGTCGTGATCGCGTTCGGGATCGCCTACGCGCTCTACGGGCGGCGCGAGATCCCGGTCACGGCCCCGGCCGGCAGTCTGGTCACGGTCGCGGCCCGCAAGGACCTGTACGGGGACGCCATCAACGAGGGCCTGCTGATGCGGCCGGGTCAGTGGCTGACCAGGCTCTCGGTGTTCTTCGATAACCGCGGCGTCGACGGGCTGGTGAACACGCTCGCGGCCGCCACCGGCGGTTCGTCAGGACGGCTGCGCAAGCTGCAGTCCGGGTTCGTGCGCTCGTACGCGCTGTCCATGCTGGTCGGAGCCGTGCTGCTGGTGGGTGCGCTCCTGCTGGTGAGGCTCTAGAGCTGGTGAGGCTGCGGAACTGATGAGCAATTTCCCCTGGCTGACGGTAGCGGGCGCGATCCCGCTCGTTGGCGCTGTCGTCATCGGCATGACGCCTGGCCGGTCGGCACCGGGCAGCGCGGCCGACCGCCGCGCCCGTGACCTGCTGGTCAAGCGGATAGCCCTGGTGACCTCCCTCGTGACCCTGGGGATCGTCAGCGCCATGGCGGCCCAGTACAACACCGGCGGCCCGCGGTTCCAGTTCACCCAGACCTACCAGTGGATCCCGCAGTTCGGCGTGCACTACGCGGTCGGCGTAGACGGCATCGCGCTCGTGCTCATCCTCATGTCCGTCGTGCTGATGCCGGTCGTCGTGCTGGCGTCCTGGAACGACGTCGAGGGCCAGTCAAACCCGGCCGGCGAGCCGCCGGCCCGGCGCAGCGTGAAGTCGTATTTCTCGATGATGCTGGTGCTCGAGACGATGATGATCGGCGTCTTCGCCGCCACCGACGTCTTCCTGTTCTACGTGTTCTTCGAGGCCATGCTGATCCCGATGTACTTCATGATCGGCAGCTTCGGCGTCGGCCAGCGGCAGTACGCGGCGGTCAAGTTCCTGCTGTACAGCCTGCTCGGCGGCCTGCTCATGCTCGTCGCGGTGATCGCCCTGTACGTGTACTCCACGCACGGCGGGCACCAGGGAACGTTCCTGTTCACCCAGCTCAGCCACCTGAGCCTGAGCCCGACCGTGCAGAAGTGGCTGTTCCTCGGCTTCTTCATCGCGTTCGCGATCAAGGCGCCGCTGTGGCCGTTCCACACCTGGCTGCCCGATGCCGCCACGGCGGCCCAGCCAGGTGCCGCTGTCTTGCTAGTCGGCGTGCTCGACAAGGTCGGCACGTTCGGCATGCTCAGGTACTGCCTGGACCTGTTCCCGTCGGGCGCGCACTACTTCACCCCGCTGATCATCGTGCTGTCGGTGATCGGCGTGCTCTACGGCGCGGTGGTGGCTATCGGCCAGCGGGACATCAAGCGGCTGATCGCCTACACCTCGGTCTCGCACATGGGCCTGATCACGCTGGGCATCTTCGTGATGACCAGCCAGGGCCAGACCGGCGCCACGCTGTACATGGTCAACCACGGGTTCGCTACGGGCGCGCTGTTCATCATCGCCGGGTTCATGGTCTCCCGGCGCCGGTCGCAGCTGATCTCGGACTACGGCGGGGTGCAGACGGTGGCCCCGATCCTGGCCGGCACGTTCCTCATCGCGGGCCTGGCCAGCCTCGCGCTGCCCGGGCTATCCACGTTCGTCAGCGAGTTCCTCGTCCTCGTCGGCACCTTCACCCGGTACGAGGCGGCGGCGATCCTGGCCACCGCCGGCATCATCCTCGCGGCCATCTACATCCTGTGGATGTACCAGCGGACCATGACCGGCCCGGTCCGGGAGGAGGTCGCCACGATGCCGGACCTCAAGGGCCGGGAGCTCTGGGCCGTGGCGCCGCTGATCGCCCTGATCATCGTGCTCGGGGTTTACCCCAAGCCGATCATCGAGATCATCAACCCGGCGGTGACCAAGACCCTCGTCCAGGCGCACTCGACCAACCCGGTGCCGCCGCATCCGGCCCCGGCCGCGGCGACCGCCGGTACGACCGCCGACCTGCACCACCACGCCCGGGCCGGTCATGTGGTCCAGGCGCAGGCCGCCTCGAAGCGGGTCCACGTAATCTTGAGGCAAAGGAGCTCGGCGTGACCGGGTCACTTGCGTCCGCGTCGACAATCGCCGCGCCGCCCTTCGAGTGGGGTCTGCTCTCCCCGGTGCTGCTGGTGTTCGCGGCGGCGATCGCCGGGGTGCTGGTCGAGGCGTTCGCTCCCAGGACGCTGCGGCGGACCATGCACATCGCGCTCTCGCTCGGCGGCCTGGCCGGCGCGTTCGTGCTGGCCGTATGGCTGGGCGCGACGAACTCCAACTTCTCCGACCACAGGCCAGGCACGGTGATCGCGGTCGGGACGGTTGGCGTGGACCGCCCCACCTTGTTCATCCAGGCGACGATCCTGGTCCTGGCGTTCGTGAGCGTGCTGCTCATCGCTGAGTCCTCGCACGAGGTGAGCGCGTTCACCCCGCAGGCGGCGGCCGTCCCCGGCAGCGCCGAGGAGCGCGAGGGCCTGCTCGCCGGGCTGTCGCACACCGAGGTCTACCCGCTCACGCTGTTCGCGGTCGGCGGCATGCTGCTGTTCCCCGCCGCCAACGATCTGCTGACGATGTTCATCGCGCTCGAAGTGCTCTCGCTGCCGCTGTACCTGATGTGCGCGCTGGCCCGCCGGCGCAGGCTGCTGTCCCAGGAAGCGGCGATGAAGTACTTCCTGCTCGGCGCGTTCTCGTCGGCGTTTTTCCTGTTCGGCGTGGCCATGCTGTACGGCTACGCGGGCTCGGTCCAGCTGGCCGCGATCGCGACGGCCGCGCAGTCGGGTACCGCGTCCTCCACGCTGCTGTACGCCGGCATCGCGCTGGTCGGGATCGGGCTGCTGTTTAAGATCGGAGCGGTTCCGTTCCAGGCGTGGAAGCCCGACGTATACCAGGGAGCACCCACGCCGATAACCGCGCTGATGGCATCCTGCACGCTGGTCTCAGCGTTCGGGGCGCTGTTTCGCGTCTTCTACGTGGCCTTCGGCCAGCTCGCCTGGGACTGGCGCCCGGCCATGTGGGTCGTGGCCATCCTGACGATGCTGGTCGGCTCGGTCATCGCGATAACCCAGCGCGACGTCAAGCGACTGCTCGCCTATTCATCGATCGCCCAGGCCGGTTACATCCTGACCGGCCTCATCGCGGCGAACACCGCCGGGCTGTCCGGCAGCATGTTCTACCTGTTCGCCTACGGGTTCGCGACAGTCGGCGCGTTCGCCATAGTCACGCTCGTCCGCGACCCGGCCGGAGAAGCTAACCATCTTTCGAGCTGGGCCGGTCTCGGCAAGCGCTCCCCGCTGGTCGCGGGCCTGTTCGCGCTGTTCCTGATCGCGTTCGCCGGCATTCCGCTGACGAGCGGCTTCAGCGGCAAGTTCGCCGTGTTCCGGGCGGCGATCGAGGGTGGCGCGCTACCACTCGTCGTCATCGGAGTGCTGAGCAGCGCGATCCTGGCGTTCCCTTATGTGCGCGTGATCGTGCTGATGTTCTTCAGCGAGCCGGCCGCCGAAGGACCGGTGGTGGTCAGGCCAAGCGCCTACACCGGCGTAGCGGTGGCGCTCGGGGCCGCAGTCACGGTCGTGCTCGGCATCATCCCCCAGCCATTGCTCAGTCTCGCCAATCATGCTGCCACTCAGTTGTTCGTCCGGTAAGCGACACGACGGTGGCATGCCGGCCACGAACTGTACCGTGGGCTGCGGCTCGCGCGCGAAAGACGAACGAGACTGGCTTTACCTGCGGGTGCGAATATCTTGGGGACGGCTAGACGATAGCCTCGGTTACAACTGGTTCTCCGGGCAGCCGGCGAGCCTCTGAGGGGACGCCACGTGATAGCCACTGTCCCGGTGGAACTCACCGACGCCGCGCTTGCGTCGAATGTGCTCGACGGCCTTGCGCTGGTCGAGGAGGGCCTGCGCGCGGCCGCGCGCTCGGACCACGAAGTGCTCGCGGTAGCCTCGGCCCACCTGATGGAAGCGGGCGGGAAAAGGCTGCGCCCGATGCTGGTGCTGCTCGCGGCGCAGTTCGGTGACCCGCAGGACCCGCGGGTCATTCAGGCGGCGATCGCGCTTGAGCTGACCCACCTTGCAACGCTTTATCACGATGACGTCATGGATGAAGCGGATGTCCGGCGGGGTAGCATCAGCGCCAACTCGCGCTGGGGTAACTCCGTAGCGATCCTGACCGGAGACTTCCTCTTCTCGCGGGCTTCGGAAATCCTCGCGGACCTGGGCGCGGAGGCCATCCGGATCCAGGCCCAGACGTTCGGACGGCTCGTCACCGGCCAGATCTCGGAGACCGTAGGCTGCCAGCCCGGCGAGGACCCGCTGGACCATTACCTCGGCGTGGTGACCGAGAAGACTGCCTCCCTGTTCGCCACGTCCGGGCACTTCGGCGCCATGTTCTCGAGGGCTTCCGCCGACGTCATCGCCAGGGTCACGCCTGCCTGCCGTGCGCTCGGGGTCGCGTTTCAGCTGGCCGACGACATCCTGGACGTGGCCAGCGAGTCGGAGCAGTCGGGCAAGACCCCGGGCACGGACCTGCGAGAAGGGGTCAGGACCCTGCCGATGCTCTACGCGCTGCGGACCGCGGGCCCGGACGACGCCCGGCTTGTAGAACTGCTAAATATGCCTGATTTGTCGGACCCGGCGCTGCACATTGAGGCGCTGGGGCTGCTGCGTGCGCACCCCGCCATGGAGATGGCCAAGGCCGACACTCGCCAGTGGGCGGAGGCGGCCAGGACCGAGATCCTTGGGCTGCCCGATGTTCCGGCCAGGGCCGCATTCGAGGCGCTCTGCGAGTTCGTCGTAGAACGCACCGGGTAGGGCGGCCGTTGTCAGGAATCCCCTGGCGACGGGCGTGGTTTCCCCCTAGGCCAGCGAAGGAGGACCAGTGAGCATTTTCGGACAGCACAAGACGCGAATGATCTCGGCCGAGGACGCACTGCCCGGCCGGTCCGAGCAGATGCCCGTCCCTGAGCGGCACGAGGTTCTCGGTACTCCGCTCCGGCCGCCTTATCCGGCCGGAACCGAGATCGCCGAGTTCGCCCTCGGTTGCTTCTGGGGGGAGGAGAAGACCTTCTGGCAGACCCCTGGCGTGGTATCCACGGCGGTCGGCTACGAGGGCGGCTTCACCCCGAACCCGACCTATGAGGAAGTGTGCTCCGGACGGACCGGTCACGCCGAGACCGTCCGGGTCGTCTACGACCCGTCCAAGATTACCTACGCCGACCTGCTCAAGGTGTTCTGGGAGTCGCACGACCCCACCCAGGGCATGCGGCAGGGGAACGACATCGGCTCGCAGTACCGATCGGCGATCTTCTACCACACTCCAGAACAGCGGACTGCGGCGGAGGAGTCCCTGGCCGCCTATCAGAAGCGGCTGGCCGAGGCAGGCTACGGCCAGGTCACGACGCAGATCGTGCCAGCGGGCGAGTTCTATTTCGCCGAGGACTACCACCAGCAGTACTTGTCGGCCGGTAAGAACCCGTACGGGTACTGCCCTGATCACGGGACCGGCGTGTCCTGCCCCATCGGAGTCGTCACCGCGAGCGGCCCGGTCGAGGGTGTGAAGCGGGAGCAGTGATTTGGCTGCGGGCTGGCGGTCAGCGCGTTTGCCGCAGCGTGGACTCCTGACCAGGTCATTCGACTCAGCAGGGGTTAGCAACGAGCAAAATCACCGCGGGGTTAGGCACTCCCGCATCGGGAACGCCAAGGACAGTGATCCAGTACGTGCTGTGACGGCCCAAGAATATCGGGATAGATGAGACCTTCCTATTTCAGAAGGTTTCGCCCGTCGTTTACGACGTTATCGTCCAGTGCCGGGACATCGACAGTGTCGGGCACTGCAACGAGGAAGGCCAGCCAACCGTACGAAAGGATTTGCCATGCCCAGCATGCCCGCATCGGTCGGCTCCAGCACCGAGAAATTGGTCGCACTCGTCACCAATGGGTCTCAGTTCGCGGGCCCGGCGGCCGTTCTCGGCCTGAACCAGCTGAACTGCCAGATCTACGCTCATGACCCTTCCTTCTCGGACGACTCCCAGCGAGACGCGTTCGCGTCCGCCCATAACGGCGTCATCCCCCTCGCCGGGGACCGCCTGTCCGTGGCAAAGGAAGTGCTCAAGACAGAAGGGCGGCTCGACATCCTGGTCGAGAACCCGGCACCTCGCGGAGAGGCCCATGCCACCGACGATGACAACACCGAAGCGCTCGACAAATGGCTCGACGACGCCGCGCGCGAAGTCATTACCGAGCCGTTCAAGCTGCTGAACTTCGCGGCCCGGGCAATGCGCCAGCAGTCACGGGGCGTGATTATTTTCTTCACCTCAGCGACGTGGGACCGGCCGCAGCACGGGTCGGTGTACTACTCGGCGATGCGGGCCGCGTACCCCTGCCTGGCACTCGGGGCGGCGCGTGATCTTGGCGCCGCAGGGGTCCAGGTGAACTGCGTCGCCCCCGACTTCCTGGAGAGCAAGGAGTACTACCCGCCTAACCTGTGGAACCAGCCGGAAAAGAAGAAGGAACTGGAAGAGCTGGTCCCGGTCGGAAGGCTGCAAACCGCCGACGACCTCGGGAAACTTATCAGCTTCCTGGCCAGCGGGCCCACTGCCTTCCTCACCGGCGACCTCATCAAGATCGATGGCGGAGCACTCATGTCCGCGGGCGTATGACCTGGATCAGGGGACTGGCATGTCCTGCCCGATCGGGCGGGTCATGCCAGCGGTCCTGTCGATGGTGTGAAACGGGAGCTGTGAGCCGGCGCGAGCGTGGGCTCGTTTCATCTCTGGCCCGCGAGAACCCGTCTGGGTACTGCCCGGACCTCGGCACGACGCAGGCCGCGGGCACCAGGTCGGATCGACTTCACTAGCGGCGGGTTGTGCGTTGTGGCCAGCCCTTAGCATGCTTATGCGGTCGCCGTTCACCAGCTCCGAGCTGGAGTTGGTGTCAATCGGCGTCCGGCCACCTCCGGCTTCGGCCAACCTTGTAGCGCGGTGAGAGGCTGCTTCGGCTGTGCCGTGCTCGTCCCCGGATCCTTTGGACACCCAGGAGTTGCCCCCATGACCGAGCTCGCGCCACCGATCGACCCGCCCGCTGATCTGATTCAGCGCCGCGACTCGTTCTTCCAGCGCATCACCGATGCGATCAGCTTCGGGCAGGGCACGCCCGGCAACATCCTCGGCTGGGCCGCCGCGGTCATCGCATGGACGGTCCTGTTCGCGGTCGGCGGCCGGTATATCGACAGTGGCGACTGGCTGCCCCGCTGGTTCACCTCACTCGGCTACAACTTCCCGCTCAACCTCGTCACCACGGTTGCAGAGCTCTTCATCGGATTCCTGGTGGCGGCGGCGACCAACAGGGCTGAGAAAGCCCTGATAAAGATCATCGATGGGATCGCGGAGACCATTCAGAAGACCAGCCGCATCATCGTTCACATCAGCGACGTCGAGGAGCGACTCGCCGCGTCGCTGACCCTCCAGCAGCAGATGCTCACCGCCAACACCGAGCTCACGCAGCAGGTACACGACCTGACTGCGCAGGTACACACTCTCGTCTCCGGAAAGGCAGCCTAGCCGACTTGTCGGATGAGGGAGGAATTGCCGGCGCTGAGGTCATCGGTCTGGAATCTGGCGCCGTCGGTGAGTAAACGGCAGGCGGGCTAGCTCGCAGCGCAAGCTCGGCACGCCACAACGAGGCCGTCATAGCCGGGCCGATGGGCGGCAAGTTCTCTGGCCCACGAGGGCTTCACCGACGCAGCGCCGGGAATGAAGAGCGCCTGGGCAGACATATCAGGCGCCCGAGCGGCGTGGCCGCGACATCCGCGCAGGTCGGTGCAGAAAGGAAACGGTCACATGGCGTACACGCGACGGATATCGGCGGCCGACGCCGTTGACGCCGGCTATCCGGGCTACCGGGTTGTCTTGGTAGCGAGCCCCGAGAGCGCGACCGTGCTCGCCGGTTTTCTCGGCGACGGCGGGCACCCGCCACTGCATACGCACGACGAGGACCTGTTCTTCGTGGTCCTTGAAGGCGCCGCGACCGTGCGGCTCGGACGCGATCAGCATCACGCTGAAGCCGGCGAGGTGATCTACATTCCGGCAGGCCTCCCGCACGGCAGCGACAACCAGAGCGGGGCTCCCGAGCAGCATCTCGAGATCCTGATACCAGGCGTGCGCCCCGGAACCCCTTTTCTGAAACCGGTCCGATCGGCCGATGACGTCCAGCTACCCGCGGCCACCGCGCACGTCACCAGTAGCTCGGGCCCAGCGACCGACGTGACCGGCCATGAAACGAGGCGGGTGCTCGCGGATGAGTCGACCGGTGCCCGCACTGCGCAGGTAACGGCGGTGAAGCGGACCGGACCCGAGGACGGGGGCACGCCCGCCAGCCGGGACAACGACCGCCTCGTTGTCGTGACGCAAGGCGAGCTGACTGCCGAGATAGCAGCGCGGCCGGATGCCGTCCC
>JASIBJ010000332.1 GCA_030045215.1 Streptosporangiaceae bacterium
GCCGCGTCGCAGCTCCTGCACGGCCCGTTCGGCCTCGCCTGGCGGCTGCAGCGGGCGACGCTCGCGGCGTGGGCATCCGGTTTCCTGATCTTCGGCATCGCGATCGGAGTGGTGGGCAAGTCGGTCGGTCAGCTCATCGGCGTCAGCGGCGCGGTCGACAAGGCATTGCGGCAGATCGGGGGGCAGGCGGGCCTGACCAACGCGTACCTCGCGGCGTGCATGAGCCTGGCCGCGCTGATCGCCGCCGGTTACGCGGTCTCAGCCGTGCTGAGGTTGCGCTCGGAGGAGGTGGGCAATCTCGGCGAGCCGCTGCTGGCCGTGCCGGTCAGCCGGCTGCGCTGGGCGGGCAGCCACCTGCTCGTCGTGCTGGCCGGGACCGCTGTGGTCATGGTCTCGTCCGGCCTTGGCTTCGCAGTCGGCTTCGGCCTCGCGGCGTCGGATCTCAGCACGCAGCTACCGCGGCTGCTCGAGGCTGGGCTCGTGCAGATACCCGCGGTGCTGGTGGTGGCCGCGATCGCCATGGTCGGTGTCGGCCTGCTGCCCAGGCTCAGCGCGGCTGTCGGCTGGACGGCGCTGGCCGTCTGCGGGTTCATCGGGGTTTTCGGGCCCGCCCTCAACCTGTCGCAGCCGGTGCTGGATGTCTCGCCGTTCACGCACATCCCGAAGCTGCCCGGCGGCGTGTTCACGGCGACGCCGCTGATCTGGCTGAGCATGATTGCGGTCGGGCTCGCGGCCGCCGGCCTGATCGGGTTGCGGCGGCGCGACATCGGCTAGAACCGGACACGACGTCGGGCGGCGCCCCGCTGGGGAGCCGCCCGGACGGCTGCGGTGTCGTCTGGAGGAGACGCAGCGCGTCGGCCTGGCTGGAGGAGGATAAACCACGCCGACAAGCGAGTATCGGCCATACGGGCCCATCGGTACAGGAACGCTGACCAGAGAAGTTTCCGGAAGACTTGCCGGGTTGCCGACCGGAATATGATCATTGCTGCGCGCTGTGCTGCCATATCGGGGTGTTGGAGGACGCGTGGGCGCCGATCAGTCAGATCGTTACGGCGGGTTTGGCGAACTGCTTCGTCGGTACCGGCTGGCGGCCGGGCTGAGCCAGGAGGAGCTGGGGGAACGATCCCGGCTCACCGCCCGGGCGATCTCGGACATGGAGCGGGGCCGGACCGCCCGCCCGTACCGGCGCAGCGTCCGCTCCCTGGCCGATGCGCTGGAGCTGAGGGAGCCGGAGCGGACGCTGCTGGAACAGGCGTCCCGGCTTGTGCTCGCGGGATCCGCCGCGCCTGCCGCATCCGCGGCGCAGTCGCGGCCGGCCCGGCCGGCCATTACAGAGCCGGGGCAGGACGTGCCGCGGCAGTTGCCGCCCGCGGTGGCCGGCTTCACCGGCCGGAACGTCGAGCTGACTGCGCTGACCGGCTTGCTCGGACGGCGCGGCGAGCGGTCGCCGGCGCTGGTGATCTCGGCGATCGCCGGGACGGCCGGGGTGGGCAAGACCGCGCTGGCGGTGCAGTGGGCCCACCGGATCGCCCAGCGGTTCCCGGACGGGCAGCTGTACGTGAACCTGCGCGGCTATGACCCGCGTGAGCCGGTGCCGGCGACGGATGCGCTGGCTGGTTTCCTGCGCGCGCTGGGCGTGCCCGGTCAGCAGATCCCCGACGAGCCCGACGAACGGGCCCGGCTGTATCGCAGCCGGCTGGCGGGTCGGCGGGTGCTGGTGCTGCTGGATAACGCCCGTGACGGTGAGCAGGTGCGGCCGCTGCTGCCCGGCGACCCGGGCTGTGTCGCCGTGGTGACCAGCCGGGATGCGCTGGCCGGGCTCGTGGCCGCCGACGGGGCCCGACGGCTGGACCTGGACGTACTGCTGCCCGCGGATGCGGTCGGCCTGCTGCGCGCGCTGATCGGCCGGCCCGCCGATGAGGACCCCGCGGCCACGACGGAGCTGGCCGGGCTGTGCGCGCGGCTGCCGCTGGCGTTGCGGATTGCCGCGGAACTGGCTGCCGCCCGCCCTGCTACGCCCCTGCGGGATCTGGTTGCTGAGCTAGCAGCAGGCCGACTCGATGCCCTGAACGCCGGTGAAGAGCTGGCCGATGTGCGGGCCGTGTTCTCCTGGTCGCTGCGCCAGCTGTCGCGGGATGTCGCCCGTGCGTTCGCGCTCATGGGCTTGCACCCCGGCGCGGACCTGGACGTGTACGCCGCGGCCGCGCTGACCGGTACAACCCCGGCGCGGGCCCGCCTGGCCCTGAGTCGGCTGCACCGGACCGGCTTGATCCAGGCCAGCGGTCGCGGCCGGTACCGGATGCACGATCTGCTGCGCGCTTACGCCCGCGAGCAAGCTGTCGCTGCCGAGCAGGAGGGCGCCGCCGGCACAGACGTTTCCTGCGAGCAGGCGCTGACCCAGCTGTTTGACTACTACCTGGCGGCGGCTGCTGCCGCAGCCGAGGTGCTGTTTCCAGCCGAGCCGCACCAGCGGGCCCGCACCACAACCGCGGCCGCAGTTACGCCGGAGATGCCCGGCGAGGCGGAGGCGCGTGCGTGGCTTGACGCCGAGCGGGCCAACCTGGTCGCGGTGGTGGTGAGCAGCGCGGGCCACGGCTGGCCGCAACCCGCCACGATGATGGCCCGCACGCTGTTCCGGTACCTGATGACCGGTAGCCACCTGCCCGAGGCGCACACGATCTATGACCATGCGCTGAATGCCGCCCGCCGGTCAGGCGACCTGGCCGCCGAGGCTGAGGCGCTGAATGGCCTTGGCGGCATCGAGATGGTGAAAGGTCACTTCGCCGACGCGGCTGGCCATTACCGGGACGCGCTTGAGTCCTACCGCCGCTGCGGCGATCGGCCAGGCGAGGCTCGAGTCCTGCACAACCTCGGCGTCACCGAGCACTACGTGCACAACCACGGCGCGGCGGCAAGCCATTACCGCCAGGCCATCGCCGCCTACGATGACGCCGGGGACCGCCTGGGCGCAGCCGTCGCGCTATGCGGCCTGGCCGGTGTAGAGACCGAAATGGACTCCCTGGACCAGGCATCTGACCATCTGCAGCGTGCCCTGCCGGTGTTCCGTGACGAGAAGGATCAGGCCCGCGAAGCCAATGCCCTGGCCCAGTTGGGCGACCTCAGCCTCCGCCGCGACCAACTAGCGCAGGCCGCCGATTTCCACGAGCAGGCACTGGCCATGTTCCGCCGCATCGATCATCCGGGCGGCGTAGCCGCCGGACTCAGCAGCCTGGGCGAGGTCAGCGTGCGCCGGGGTGACTACCAGCAGGCCATCGGCTACCTCAGGCAGGCACTCGCCCAGTTCCGGCAGGCCGGAAACCAGCACGGCGAGGCGGCGACGATCTTCAGCCTGGCCGCGGCCCTGCACGGGGCCGGCCAGCCTGCCGCCGCCCGTACCGAACTTGAGGCAGCGCTCCTGCTCGCGTCCGAGACTGGTAACACCTACCAGCAGGCCAGCGCGCACCGCGACCTCGCCGAGAGCTACTGCTCCGCCGGCGAGGACGAGCAAGCCCGTCACCACTGGCAGCAGGCAGTCGACCTGTACACCCAGCTCGGCGCGCCCGAGGCCGACCAGCTCAGGTCCCAGCCGATCCCCCGTTCCGGCTGATCTCCGGATGCAGTGTCTTGTGCTCGGCCAGCATCTGCACGTACTGCGCAATCTTCCTGGCTCTCGTCTCCGGCCGCTGCACTGCACCGATCCGGTACAGGATCGCAAACCGGTTCGCGCTGGTGATCGTCTCGAAGAACTCGCTGGCCGCAGGGTTGGCATCGAGCGCGCGCCGCAGGTCGTCAGGGACGGTTGCGGAACGCTGGCCGGCATATGCCCGCTCCCACCGCCCGTCCGCCTTCGCCTGCTCCACCTGGCGCAGGCCCGCAGGCTGCATCTGTCCCGCCTCGATCAGCGCCTCGGCCGTCTCGGTGTTGATCTTGGACCAGTTGCTCCCTGGCTTGCGCGGGCAGAACCGCTGCAGCCAGTACTCGGCATCGAGGCCGCCCTTCTGACCGTCGATCCAGCCGAAGCACAGTGCCACCTCGAGCGCCTCGGCGTAAGAGACGGTTCGCTCGGCAGCACCCTTCTTCGCGATCTTGAGCCAGGCGCCGGGAGAACTCTCTCCCTCGCTCGCGAGCCACGTCCGCCACGCGGCAGCGGAGGAAAACGTCAGCATGGAATCCACCTCGTTCCCCACCTGGTCAGTCAATCACGGGGATCTGTCAGTAACCCGCGGACGCGTCGGGCAGCCGCAGCGGTCAGCGGACCACCGGGCCTAGGCGGTCGGAGGCTGCCGGAAGCCGTGCAACATCTCGGTGACGTGGGCGGTCACCTCGCTCTCCGGGGCGCCGACCGCGGCCAGGATCAGGGCGGCGGGCGAGCCTGGATCGCGGTAGAAGCCAAGCAGCAGGTGCTCTGTGCCGATGTAGTTGTGGCCAAGCTCCAGGGCAACCGCTAGCGCGTCCCGCAGCGCGCGCCTGCCGTCCGCGGTGAACATCTGTGGCGCTTCGGCAGCCGGTTCACTGCCGCCGTCGATTTCTGTGGCCTCGGCCGTGCCCTCCGCCGCTGCCTTCCCGGCCTCGGTGGCCGCGGCCTGGACGGCCGCGTCTATGGCCTTCCGGCTCACGCCCATCTGGTACAGCGCCTTAGCCGCGAGGCCATCAGGCTCAGTGAAGAGCCCAAGAAGCAGGTACGCGGAGCTGGCCTTCTGCTCACCGTCGGCGAGTGCCATCCGGCTGGCGGCCGCCAGCACTCTGCGGGCCCTGTCGGTGAAGCGCTCGAGCGTGGGCGACGGGACGGAGGCGATGATCTGGTCGGCCATTGCGGTGGCGAAGCGCTTGTGCGCTGCCTGCTTGGTGACGCCGAGCGCGCCGCTGATCTCCGACCACGAGCGGCCCTCGCGCCTGCACCGGTCGACGAAATGCCCGAGCAGGGCGTCGCTGGTGTCCTCGAGTTGGGCCACCGTCTCGGCCGCGGTGACCAGCTGGTCGAGCGCATTTTCCGTCGGGGCGTCCTGGCGAACGGTGTTGATCAGGTCGTGAAGACTTGGCGGAGGTGTCATGTGTCAACCTTAGGTTGACAACGCTCGCGCGTCAACACAGGGTTGACAGACCCTGCCGTTGGCGGATCGGCCAGCCGCACGGGCCGCCGGCCCAGGCCGGCCCCGCGCGCGGGCCTCCGGCGGTCAATTTTGCGTTGACGAAGTATTCTTGAGTTCTCGGGCAAGCCGACGACGCAGAGGATTGGTCGCTTGGACCGGTCAATCGGGCAAGCGGCGATGTGAAGGAGAGGCGGCGTGGGGCCAGCAGACATGAGCCATCGCCGACGGCTGCTGGTATTGGCGATCTGCTGCATGAGCTTGTTCATCGTCGGCCTGGACGTCACGATCGTCAACGTCGCACTGCCCTCGATCGGGCGGGAACTGCACGCGGGCGTGTCCGGGCTGCAATGGACGATCGATGCCTACACGCTGGTGCTGGCCAGCTTGCTCATGCTCTCGGGATCGACGGCGGACCGGGTGGGCAGGCGGCGGACATTCCAAACCGGCCTGGCCATGTTCACCCTGGGATCGCTTCTCTGCAGCATCGCGCCTGGCCTCGGCTGGCTAGTGGCGTTCCGCATGGTCCAGGCCGTCGGCGGGTCCATGCTCAACCCGGTCGCGATGTCCATCATCACCAACACGTTCATCAAGCCGGCGGAGCGGGCGCGCGCGATCGGCGTGTGGGGCGGCGTCATCGGCCTGAGCATGGCGCTGGGCCCGATAGCCGGGGGCCTCATCGTCGAGACCGTCGGCTGGCGCGGCATCTTCTGGGTCAACATTCCCGTCGGCATCGCGGCGATCGTGCTGACGGCACTGTTCGTGCCCGAGTCGAAGGCTCCGCGGGCGCGCAAGCTAGATCCGGTCGGGCAGTTGCTGGTGATTGTCCTGCTTGCCGCGCTTGTGTACGGCCTCATCGAGGGACCAGGATCCGGCTGGACTTCCGGCAAGATCGTCGGCTGCTTCGCTCTGGCGGTGGCCGCGCTCATCGCTCTCATCGGCTACGAACCACGCCGCGAAGCGCCGCTCATCGACGTGCGCTTCTTCCGGAGTGCGCCATTTTCGGGTGCCGTCGCGATCGCGATCTGCGCCTTCGCCGCCCTTGGCGGGTTCCTGCTGGTCAACCAGCTTTACCTGCAAGACGTGCGCGGCTACTCGCCGCTGATGGCTGGGGTCTACACGCTCCCGATGGCGGCGATGACCGCGATCTTCTCGCCGCTGTCCGGTCGGCTCGTCGCGACCAGGGGCACGAGGCCTTCGCTGGTAGTCGCGGGTATCGGGATCACTGCCGCCGGGCTGATCCTGGCCCACGTCACGACCGGCACGGCCTCGATCATCCTGCTAGCGAGCTATGTCCTGTTCGGCCTTGGCTTCGGGATGGTCAACGCGCCGATCACGAACAGCACGGTATCCGGGATGCCGAGGACACAAGCCGGCGTGGCGGCGGGCGTCGCATCCACGAGCAGGCAGGTCGGCTCCTCCCTGGGAGTGGCGGTGATCGGGTCAGCGACGATCTCTGCCCTGCACGGGGCGTTCAGGCTGCACTTTGCCGACGCCAGCCATGCTGGCTGGTGGATCGTGGTTGGCTGCGGATTGGGCGTGCTGGTTATCGGGCTGCTGGTCAGCGGACGGTGGGCGGCGGGGACCGCAAGCCGCAGCGCGCAGCGGCTCGGCCATGTGGACGCGGAGGCCGCGCTCAGGGTGCCCGTCGCCGACTGACCACGTGGCGCGCGTCGTGCGCGGCGCCGGGCAACCTCTCCTGCACCTACGCGCCCCGGCTGACTATTCGGATCTACGGCCGGACGTCACATCGGCGATCGGCACGACTGCTCGCCCACGCCAGTGCTGTGGCCCGATGGCCGGCAGCCTGGATCCACGGTCCCCATGGCGACGGGTCAGTCGTGGTCGGTGTGGAGTAGTCGAACGCGGCGGACGCTGTGTCCCGGCCGCACTTGCGGACAAGAAGCGTGGCGAGCTTGCCCGGGCCGGACTCGCCCTGGCCGGCATGAGTCCGGGATATCAGGACGAGGCCGCCGGGCGCAGTGATCGCGCAGGAGTGGCCTGCCGGGCGGTCACCCATCACCGCCGCGACGATCAGCGCCATCGCGAGGACGTCGGTGCGCAGGTCATCGTCCAGATCTGGCTTCAGGGCGATGTGCTCGCCGAAGGCCACGATCGCGGCAGCGCTCTCATCCGGCCACTGACTGTCTGCGGCAGAGCCGTCGAGCACCGTGATGCCAAGCCGCGCCGCAGTGTCGTGCAGGCGCGCGAAAGGGTCGGCAAGTCCTAGTTCAGGCACTGGCTGATGTCCGCATCCCCGCTGTCGCAAGCTTTCAGCGAGCCAGCGGGTTGACAACTCCCACGAGGGCCGGAACTGCTTCCGCTACTGCCACCGCCGGCTGCGCCAGAACGGCTCGCGCTGCGAACTCAGTCTGTGCTGCCGCGACCTCGGCGTGCTTTTCGGCGATCTCGGCATGCCAGCGGGTGAGCACCAGCCAGAGCGGGATCCCTGCCCAGCAGCCGAAGAACAACAGCATCAGTGGAATATTGAACCAGAACCACCCCACGACGGCCCCTCCCCAGTAGTCGGCTTCGCGGGCGCCCGATACAGGGCGCTCACGTACATGGAGGACTCAGATGGGTGCCTGATACAGGGCGTCTGATGCCAGAATGCACGCGAACGCAAACCGGGCCGCTCCTCCCAACGGTCACCATGAAGTTACGCATCCAGTCGCATGACCGGCATCGGTGATTTCCCTAGGTTCTGCCCTAGGCTTCGCTGCGGGGTGCCTGGCGAGGACGTATGCGGGCCGCCAGCTGATGCCGGTGGCTCACCCCCAGTTTGGCGAAGGCGCGTGCCAAGTGGTATTCGACCGTCTTGGGGCTCAGATACAGCTGCTCGGCCGCCTCCCGGTTAGACAGCCCCGAGGCGACCAGCCGCGCCACCCGTAGCTCTTGGGTGGTCAAACCAGGCAGATCTGGATCCGCGTCGCCGCGCGGCCGCACGCCGAGCGCAGCGAGTTCGGCGATGGTGGCCTGGATGAACGGGTGGGCGGCGAGGCTGGAGAAGATATCGTCCGCCGTCCGGATGGCGACAATCGCCAGTTTGCGCTGGCGCAGCCGCGATAGGCACCGGCCATGCTGGAGGTTCAGAAGCCCGCGGTGGAACGCAAAAGGCTCGCTAGCGGAGGCCTGGCACCCCTTCCGCAGCACCTGCTCCGCCTCCTCGAACTCCATGTGTGCCATGGCCAGCCAGCCCCGGAGCCAGGCCGCGTTGATCAGGGCCAAGGACTGGTTACGCTCGGTCGCGCGAGATTCGTACGCGAGGAGGACGCTTTCTGCATCGTTAAGCTGACCGGTCCGGATCAGCGCCCAGATTTGCAGCGGCCGCCACCAGAAGGCGGCCGGGTCGTCGTAGCAGTCGATCTCCGGCACGGCCAGTGCCAAGGCTGCGCCGCGGAGCACGTCGCCGGGCTCGTCCCTGGCGAACCCCAGGATAGTGCGCGCGGAGGAAGCAACGATCTCTGCGAAGCCTCCGAATGCGCGCGCCGCATCTTCTGCCGCCTCGACGTGGCCAGCGGCCGTCGCCCAGTCCCCGCGGCAGGCGGGAACCCTGGCTGCCACGCTGTGCACGATGGGCAGGTCGTAGTGGAGGTCCGCGTCGCGGGCCAGCGATACCGCCAGGTCGGCGTGGTCCCGGCAGTCGTCCCAGCGGCCTCGCCGGAACTCGGCCTCAGCGAGAAATGCCAGCGTCTGACCGGGAAACCGCACTTGCAGCCCGGCCCGGATCCGCCTTACCGCCACTCCCAGGTCTTCGATGGCCCCATACGGGTTACCAATCCAGAGCTTCACTGTCCCCCGATAGGCGAGCGAGCCGGTTTGCGGAGACGGCACCATCGCCGCGCGTTCGGGCAAGTCGCCGAACAGGCTGAGAGCCCTGTCGCCTTGCCCGCTGAGCGTGAGCTGCATGGCCCGCGTGCCGCGGACGGTCTCGTACCACGGTTCGCTGCCCGTGGCGCTTTCCAGGGCGCGGTCTAGCCACATCGTGGACGCCGTGAATGAGCCGGACATGCCCAGCAGCATGCCGAGCCCGATCGCTGCGTCCTGGCCAGCAGCCTTATCCTCGGCTGGATCGTGAGCATCCCAGGCTGACTGGAGCAGGACTCGCGCATCGGCCGGCCGCCCCGCGAGCAACGCGAGCTGGCCGAGAGCCGCGTCCCTCCGGGCGCTGACGGGAAGCAACTCGACCGTCGGCCGCGCGGTCTCGGCATGGCCGACATCGGCCGCCCGGACCAGCAGCTCAAACGACGACAGCATGCGCTCGGCACGCTGCGGTCCGGCCTCGGATACCGTGGCCGCCTGCTGCAGGTACCGGGCGGCGAGGCGGAGGTTCCCGGCGGATATCGCCTCGTCGCCCGCGCGTTCAAGATCAGATGCAAGCGCGCGGTCGACGCCGGTCGCCGCCGCGAACCTGTGGGCGAGCGAGTGCTCACCGCCCGAGACTGCAGCGGCACGCAGGTGGAGGGCCCGCCGCTCCTCTGCCCCGAGTTGGCCATACACCGCCTGGCGGACGAGCGGGTGCGGGAAGGAAAGCCTCCAGCCTGACGGCGTTTCTTCCTCGAGCAGGATGCCCGCCCTTTCGGCTTCGCCGAGTGCCGCCGCCGGGCCCGTTGCACACGCCGCCGGGTCCGGCGATCCCGCCACCGCGGCCACGTCGACGAGCGTGCTGTGCTCCCCGAGCACTGCCGCCGCCGCCGCCAGGTCGCGCGCAGCCGAAGAGAGGGCGCCCAGGCGGAGACGAATCACGTCCGCAAGAGACCGGGGCGCGCGCAGCATCCCGTGGACGTCGTTCAGCGCGTCGTCGGTTAGTTCGGCCAGAAGCTCACGGGTGAGCAGCGGGTTGCCGGCCGTGAATCGCCGCAGTCTGCGGAAAGCCCGGTCGGAGAGCTGAGTGCGCCCAAGGGCCCGGCACAGCATTCCGAGCTCCTCCTCGCCGAGCCCGCCAAGCATGAGCCGGGTGGAGCGGCGGTCGCTGCTGACGAAGCGCTCCCACCCCTCGCCAAGCGACGAGGTCCCGCCTAGCCGGCACGTGAGGATTACGAGCACACGGTCGGCGGTGAGCCGCCTGCACGCGAAGAGCAGCGAGCGCGCGGACGGCGGGTCAACCCACTGCAGGTCCTCGATCACCACCGCGACCGTCTCGTCTCCCTGCAGGGAGGAGATCATTTCCAGCAGCTCTACGCCGACCTTCAGCGGATCCGCGTCCACGCTCAGGCCGTGGGACAGGAGCTGGAGGTCCGCCAGCACGTCGGCGGAAAGGGAGACCGCCTGAGCCCTCAACTGGTCGACCAAGCCGTACGGCAAATACGTCTCGGCTTCGTCGCCGCTGGCGGTAACGACCGGCACGCTCGGCTGGCCACCGAGGAACTCGGAGATAAGCGACGACTTGCCGACGCCGGCCTCACCCTCGATCAGGACGACTTGCGGGTCGCCCGCGCGCGCCGCGACCAGCGCGGCACCGAGCGCGGCCAGCTCCGGCCCGCGGCCGACGAATACCCGCTTCGGGCGCACTTGCGTCCGAACACCGTCCATTGGGTCCCCACCCCAGGCGCATCACACGGCGACCGCTAGATGCGCCCCCACTTGCACTCTGCGACGGTCCTCCCTCAGTGCCTCCTTGCGGGTCATTCGGCACTGCTTGTACATGGTAAGACGCGGAATGGCTGCCGTCAGCACTACGGCACTCAGGTCGGCCAAAAGTACGTGCCACACTCGGGTCGGCCCACCCGCGCGGCCTGTCGCGCGGCGGCGTCGCATCCGGCCGCAGGGGAAGTTTCGGAGGGGTGACGCTCCCGTCAGTCCCCCCATCGCGCTCTGTCGCAGGTCCTTTACCTGCCTCAATGTCCTGTTCTGGGTGCTCTCAATTACCGTGTGCTAGCGCTAAGTATCGTGATCAAAAATTTATGCATCTAAAAATAGATGAACCGAAAGGGCACCTGTTACCGTCGCGGATTGGGGTCACCACGCGCGCGGCAAGGTTGCCGCCTGTCCTAGAGGAGCCTCCGAATGCGACGACCACTGTTGACGCGTCGGCCCGTAAGGAGACCAGGAAAGCGCTCCGTGTTGCTGGTTGGCGTAGCGGCGACCGCGCTCGCTGCCGCTCAGGTCGGCACGGCGCTGGCTGCGCCCAGCGCGGCCAGCCCGCACCAGGCGGCACTGCAACCACTGACGAAGGCAGAGGCGGCCAAGCTGTCGGTCAATGTCGACAAGGCCGTGATTGTCTTCATGAAGAACCAGCCGGCCCTGGCGCCCCTCCACTCGGCCGCGATGACCTCCAGGTTCGCGACGATTGCTGCGAGCCAGGCCCCGCTACTCAGCGAACTGCGTGAGACCCACGCGACTCACATCATCACCTACCAGTTGGTGAACTCGTTCGCTGCCACGGTGTCGGCGGGCGAGGAGGCGCGGCTTGAGGCCAACCCGGACGTGGCGAAGGTGATCCCGGACGAGGTCATCCAGGGCCCGACGGTGTCGCAGGCCGGCGCGGTCGGCACGGCCAAGTCGTCGCGGGTCAAGCCAATCGCCGGCGCCTGCCTCCCGCACGGCAAGGTCCAGCTTGAACCTGAGGCGCTGTCGCTGACCGGCGTGGACTCATCGAACCCGCACGCCAAGACGGCCAGGTCGCTTGGCTTCACCGGCGCGGGCGTGACCGTGGCATATATCGCCGACGGCGTGGACCCGAACAACATCAACTTCAAGCGCAAGGACGGCAAGTCCGCGTTCTCGGTCTACGAGGACTTCACCGGCGACGGGACGAAGGGACCCAGCGGTGCAGGCGGAGAGGCGTTCGGCGACGCGAACACGATCGGCGGCCAGGGCCTGCACGTCTACAACGTGCAGAACTTCACCACCCAGGGCCTGACCGTCCCGTGCAACATCAGGATCGAGGGCGTGGCCCCCGGCGCCAGCATCGAGGGCCTGCGGGTCTTCGGCGTCACCAACAGCACCACGGAGTCGGCGTTCCTGGACGCGATCAACTACGCCACGGTCGTCCACCCGGCCAACGTGATCAACGAGTCCTTCGGCGAGAACGGATTCCCCGACTCCAACACGACCGACGCGCTCAAGACCTTCGACGACGCGGCCGTCGCGCTCGGCATCACCGTCGTGGTCGCGGCCGGAGACTCCTCGTCCAGCAGCACGATCGGCTCGCCGGCCACCGACCCCGAGGTCATCTCGGCCGCCTCGACCACCGACCTGCGCTCGTTCGCGATGACCAACTACGGCCAGGCTGACATGTTCGCCAAGGGCTGGCTGAACGACAACATATCGCCGCTCAGCTCGGGCGGTTTCGACGCCTATGGCAACACCGTGGACGTCGCGGCTCCGGGTGACTCGAGCTTCGCCTCTTGCTCGACCAACCTGTCGTTCTTCCCCGACTGCGAGAGCTGGGGTGGCAAGGCCGACGGACTCGAGCTCTTCGGCGGGACCAGCGAAGCCTCGCCGTGGACCGCAGGCATCGCGGCGCTGATTATCCAGGCGTACCGGAAGACTCACGGCGGTACCACGCCGTCGCCGGCCGTGGTCAAGCAGATCATCATGAGCACCGCGACCAGCCTCGGCGCGCCCGCCGACGAGCAGGGCACCGGCCTGGTCAACGCGTACAGCGCGGTCGAGCTCGCTGAGTCCTACGGGCTCTCTCACCGGGTCGGCAGCACGCTGCTGACCAACGTCGAAAGCGTGAGCCCAACCAATCCATCGCCACGGCAGGGCCAGATCAACGGCATCGGGAACCCAAACACCCTAGTCACGGCAAATGTTCAGGTCACGAACGCCGGCGCGAGCGGCCAGACCGTGCACGTGTCCGGCCAGACGTTCGGCCCGGCGAACAACGTGCAGAACCTGAAGGTCACGCTGAGCAACTCCAAGAGCAAGAAGTTCGTGGACTCGTTCGGCTTCGTGAACAACTACACCGAGACGCACTTCACCGTGCACTCAGGCGAGGCCAGGCTGGTGGCGTCGATCGCCTACCCGGCTGCGACGCTCAACTTCAACGCCGCAGTCAGGTTCGACCTGATCACCCCCAGCGGCAAGCTGGCAATCGTGTCGGAGCCGCAGGGCACGAGTAACTTCACGACGACCGATGTGCTGCACCCGCAGGCCGGCCGCTGGACCGCGGTCATCTACGACCAGACCGGGGGCGCGGAGGCCGGCACGACGGGCACCATCCGCTTCCAGGCGAGTACCGAGAAGCTGGTGTCGTTCGGTCACGTCAGCCCGTCGTCCTTCCACCTCGGCGCCGGCCAGACCGGCTCGTTCACCTTCACGGCGCGCACTCCGAGCAGCCCTGGCGACGCCGACGGGTCGGTCGACATCAACTCCGGCTCGATTGCGGTCACGCTCCGCAGCCTGGTCGACGTGGCCAGCGGCGGTGCCTTCAGTGGCACGCTGACCGGCGGTAACGGCCGCGACAACCTGCCAGGGAACGGCCAGATCAACTACTACGAGTTCAACGTGCCGTCGGGCTCACCGAACGTGAGCGCGTCCGTCAACCTCACCAACGACGGTGAGCGGCAGATCAATGCCTACCTGGTCGACCCGGATGGCGAGATCGCCGGGTTCGGCTCGAACTATCAGCTGGCGGCGATCACCTCCACGGACGAGCTCGAGTTCAGCACGGGAACGCATATGGACGTCTACGCGGCCAACGCGATAGCCGGTACGTGGACGCTCGTGGTGGACTTCAACGACCCGGCGCTAGCCACGCCCAGCACCGGGAACGAGGTCTCCCAGCGGTACTCCGGGCGGATTCAGCTCAGCTCGCTCGTCAGCGCCACCGCCACCGGGCTGCCGGACAGCGCGAGCACAACCTTGTCGAGCCCGGTGACCGTGCCGGTGACAATCACCAACCACGGCCAGTCCTCGGAGAACTTCTTCCTGGATCCGCGGCTGAACACCTCGACGGTCTACCCGCTCATCGGGGTGAACGCAACCGACGTGGCGGTTCCGCTCTCGGCCGGCTCGGAGCCGCCCGAGTGGCTCGTGCCAACCGAGACCACCGAGCTGGCTGCGTCGGCCAAGTCCAGCATTCCGATGACGTTTGACCTCGGCGAGTTCGACGATGACGCGGACCCGGACGTCGCGTCCTTCACGCCGGGCAGCACCGGAGGATCAACCACGCCGTCGCTGACCGTGACGGCAAGCGCCGGGTCGCTGTCGCCGGGCCTGTGGTCAGGCGCCCAGGCGCCAGCGGCAACGGACGGGTTCACGAACCCGGACACCACCACCGGGACTGCCACGTTCACGGTGAACGCGGAGACCCAGACGTTCGACCCTGGCGCCTCGTCCACCGTCGGCGACTTCTGGCTC